>NZ_JBHXJG010000127.1:0-4878 GCF_042723425.1 Streptomyces sp. NPDC058375
CCCGCAGCCCGCGCCCCGTGCGTTTCACCACCGGGAAGCCCCGCCCCGGACCGCGCGGTCATCGGGCCGCCTCCGACTGCCCGGTGAGCCGCAGATACACGTCCTCCAAGGTGGTGGGCCGGGTGACCCGCAGCCCCGGGACCTCGCCGTCGAAG
Organism: Streptomyces sp. NPDC058375; assembly: GCF_042723425.1. Taxonomy (NCBI): domain Bacteria; kingdom Bacillati; phylum Actinomycetota; class Actinomycetes; order Kitasatosporales; family Streptomycetaceae; genus Streptomyces; species Streptomyces sp. NPDC058375. The sequence goes on from NZ_JBHXJG010000127.1 coordinate 156, forward strand.
CGGGCGGCGAGCGCGGTGACCGTACGGGTCGGGGTCGCGGTCTCCTCCGAGCGCGGGGAGCCGTCGGGCTCCGTCCACTCGACGGTGGCCCCGCCGCCGAACCGGGCCCGCAGTTCCCCGGGGCTCCCCTCGGCGACCGCGGTGCCCGCCGTGATGACGACGAGCCGGTCGGCGAGCGCCTCGGCCTCCTCCAGGTAGTGCGTGGTGAGGAGGATGGTGGTGCCGTCGTCCGCGAGCAGCCGGATCAGCTCCCAGAATTGCCGCCGGGCGGCCGGGTCGAACCCGGTGGTCGGCTCGTCGAGCAGGAGCAGTTCGGGGGAGCCGATCACGCCGAGCGCCACATCGAGACGCCGCCGCTGACCCCCCGAGAGGGTCTTGGTCCGGGATTCCGACTTCGCCCCCAGGCCGACCAGGGCGATGGTCTCGTCGGGGTCGCGCGGACGCGGGTAGTAGCGCGCGAAGTGCTGGACCGTCTCCCGTACCGTCAACTCGGCGGGGGCGGATTCATCCTGCCAGACGATCCCGACCCGGGACCGTTGACGGCGGTCGGCCGTCGCCGGATCGGCGCCGAGGACCTCCACGCTCCCGGCGTCCCGGTCCCGCTGTCCCTGGAGCACACCCACGCAGGTGCTCTTCCCGGCGCCGTTCGGACCGAGCAGCCCGCACACCTCACCACGCCGGATGCCCAGGTCCAGGCCGTCCAGTGCGGTCACCCCGCCGTACCGCTTGCGCAGTCCGCGCACGTTCACCACGAGTTCCGTCATGGGTCCGAGCATTCCGTGGGGCCGACGATGCGCTGCCCACCGGCCGTACACCTTTATGTCCATCGAACGGTTGACCCGTACGGGGGTGCGGCACAATGACCTTGCCCGGCTGACCACTCGGTGACGGAACGGCGATATGACGACTGCAGCGGTAGACCACGACCTCTCCTCCGATCAGGACGAGGGCGGCCGCAAGCGCACCTTCGGGGCCGGACGCGGTCTCGCCCTGCTCCTGGTGATCACCGGCGCGGCCGGCCTGCTGGCCTCGTGGGTCATCACGCTCGACAAGTTCAAGCTGCTGGAGGACCCCTCCTTCACCCCCGGGTGCAGCCTCAACCCCGTCGTCGCGTGCGGCAACATCATGAAGAGCGAGCAGGCATCGGCGTTCGGGTTCCCCAACCCGATGCTGGGCCTGGTCACGTACGGCATGGTCATCGCGATCGGGATGGGCCTGCTCGCCGGGGCCCGCTACCGGAGCTGGTTCTGGCTCGGCCTGAACGCCGGGACGCTGTTCGGCGTCGGTTTCTGCACCTGGCTCCAGTACCAGTCGCTGTACAACATCAACTCGCTCTGCCTGTGGTGCTGCCTGGCCTGGGTCGCCACGATCACCATGTTCTGCTACGTGACCACGCACAACGTCAAGAACCGCATCCTCCCGGCCCCGGCGTGGCTGCGGAACGGGCTCACCGAGTTCCCCTGGGTGCTCCCGGTGATGTGGATCGGGATCATCGGCATGCTGATCCTGACCCGCTGGTGGGACTTCTGGACCAGCTGAGCGACACCTACGTTTTTTGGTAGGCGCCGGCGGCCGGTCCGCTGTCAGTGGGGTCGCATAGGCTTCATGACGTGGAGCCCGACCTCTTTACCGCAGCCGCCGAAGACCGCCAGGAGAAGGACCCGTCCAGCAGCCCCCTCGCTGTCCGGATGCGTCCGCGCATCCTCGACGAGGTCGTCGGCCAGCAGCATCTGCTGAAGCCGGGCTCGCCGCTGCGCCGTCTCGTCGGCGAAGGGGGCAGCGGCCCCGCCGGTGCGTCCTCGGTCATCCTGTGGGGCCCGCCCGGCACCGGCAAGACGACCCTGGCGTACGTGGTCAGCAAGGCCACCAACAAGCGGTTCGTCGAGCTCTCCGCGATCACCGCGGGCGTCAAGGAGGTCCGGGCCGTCATCGAGAGCGCGCGCCGAGCCACCGGTGGTTTCGGCAAGGAGACCGTCCTCTTCCTGGACGAGATCCACCGCTTCTCCAAGGCCCAGCAGGACTCCCTGCTCCCCGCCGTGGAGAACCGCTGGGTCACCCTCATCGCCGCCACCACGGAGAATCCGTACTTCTCGATCATCTCCCCGCTGCTCTCGCGCTCCCTGCTGCTCACCCTGGAGCCGCTGACCGACGACGACCTGCGCTCGCTGCTGCGCCGGGCGCTGACCGAGGAGCGGGGTCTCGGCGGGGCGGTCACCCTGCCCGAGGACGCCGAGGCGCATCTGCTGCGGATCGCGGGCGGCGACGCGCGCCGGGCGCTCACCGCGCTGGAGGCGGCGGCCGGTGCCGCCATCGCCACGCACGAGGCGGAGATCACGCTGGAGACGGTCGAGGCGACCGTCGACCGCGCCGCCGTGAAGTACGACCGTGACGGCGACCAGCACTACGACGTGGCCAGCGCGCTCATCAAGTCGATCCGCGGCTCCGACGTGGACGCCGCTCTGCACTATCTGGCCCGGATGATCGAGGCGGGGGAGGACCCGCGGTTCATCGCGCGGCGGCTGATGATCTCGGCCAGCGAGGACATCGGCCTGGCTGATCCCACCGCGCTGCCGACCGCCGTGGCCGCCGCCCAGGCGGTGGCCATGATCGGCTTTCCGGAGGCGGCGCTCACCCTCAGCCACGCCACCATCGCGCTGGCGCTCGCCCCCAAGTCCAACGCGGCGACGCTGGCGATCTCCGCCGCGCAGGACGACGTGCGCCGAGGGCTCGCCGGACCGGTCCCGGCCCATCTGCGCGACGGCCACTACAAGGGCGCCGCCAAGCTCGGCCACGCCCAGGGCTATGTCTATCCGCACGACGTGCAGGGCGGCATCGCCGCCCAGCAGTACGCCCCGGACGCGGTCCGCGACCGGCAGTACTACACCCCCACCCGCTACGGTGCCGAGGCGCGGTACGCGGATGTCGTCGAGCGCGTCCGCGAGCGCCTCGGCCGCGCCGGCGAGGGCACGGAGCCGTCGTAAGGCCCCCGGACCGCCGGGTCAGGACGCGGCCGCCTCGAAAAGGGTGTGCACGGCGCGACGCAGCTCGGTGACGTCCCGCACGGGCTCGGGGAACTCGAAGCGTGCGTCGAAGCACGCGTCCTTGCTCTCGACGAAGCGGACCCGCAGCCCGAAGCGGTCCAGTGCCACGGGCACGGCGCTCGGCCGGCCGGGCGCGCAGGCCCGGGCGGTGCGCTCGCCCAGCAGGCCGCACAGGGTGCGCATCTGCTCGTCGTGGGCGGAGGCCAGGTGCTGGAGCAGCTCCGCCTCGTGGTGGACCAGCGGGTCGGGGGCCGCGTCCCGGAAGTCCTCCGGCTCGATGTCCTCGGCGCCCCAGAGGTCGTCCACGTACGCCTCGCCGAACTCCAGGCGCAGCATCATCCGGCCGGGCTCGGCGATGCCGGGGACGGAGGTGAGCCAGCCGGAGACCCACGCGCGGCCGCGGATCCGGTGCGGCACGGAGACCGGGGCGACGTCCGTGAGCTCCAGCACGGCGGTCAGCTCGTCGCCCTGCGCGTGCGTCGCGGCCCGGACGGCCGGGGAATCCGCGGGGAATTCAAGGAACAGATCACCCTCGGGCCCCACCCTCCTGCTGGCCGGGACCAGGGGCTCCGCACGGGCCAGATCGAGGCCCGGTACGACGAGCAGTGCGGAGCAGGTACTCTGTACGAGAGTTCGTGTGCGCTCGGCTGCTGACGGCATCCGAGTGTTTTCTAGCCCGCTGGGACGCGGCTGACCACGATCTGATCGGCCTTCCGTCGTAGCAGCATCCTCCTCTGAGGTGCTGCCGCTGTCTGTGCTGTCCGTGACGTGAGTGGTGTTCCCAGGGCGAGACATGCGATCTCCTTGAGTAAGGTAAGCCTAACCTAACCTACAACGGAGGTCTGGAGAACGTGCCTAACCAGTCGCGTCCCAAGGTCAAGAAGTCGCGTGCCCTCGGCATCGCCCTGACGCCCAAGGCTGTCAAGTACTTCGAAGCTCGTCCGTACCCGCCGGGCGAGCACGGCCGTGGCCGCAAGCAGAACTCGGACTACAAGGTCCGTCTGCTGGAGAAGCAGCGCCTGCGTGCGCAGTACGACATCAGCGAGCGCCAGATGGCGCGCGCCTACGACCGCGCCAAGAAGGCCGAAGGCAAGACGGGCGAGGCGCTGGTCGTCGAGCTCGAGCGCCGCCTCGACGCCCTGGTCCTGCGTTCGGGCATCGCCCGCACCATCTACCAGGCCCGTCAGATGGTCGTCCACGGCCACATCGAGGTCAACGGTGGCAAGGTCGACAAGCCGTCCTTCCGCGTGCGCCCCGACGACGTCGTCCAGGTCCGCGAGCGCAGCCGCTCCAAGGTCCCCTTCCAGGTGGCCCGCGAGGGTGGCTACGACACCGACGGTGAGACCCCGCGCTACCTCCAGGTGAACCTGAAGGCCCTGGCCTTCCGCCTGGACCGGGATCCGAACCGCAAGGAGATCCCGGTGATCTGCGACGAGCAGCTCGTCGTCGAGTACTACGCCCGCTGATCCAGGCGTAGCCGCTCTCACCAGCGCTCCGGCCCGCCCCTCCCGGTCATCCGGGAGGCGGCGGGCCTTCGCGTTTGCCCCGGCCCGCCCGTCGCCGGCACCCCCCCCCCCCCCGCCCCCGCCCCCCCCCCCCCCCCCCCCCCGCCCCCCCCCCCCCCGCCCCCCGCCCCGCCCCCCCCCCCCCCCCCGCCCGCCCCCCCCCCCCCCCCCCACCAC
>NZ_JBHXJG010000127.1:4886-20708 GCF_042723425.1 Streptomyces sp. NPDC058375
CATACAAACGCGAGGCGGCGGGCCTTCGATTTTTAAAATTAACACCCGTCGCCGGCACCCCGCCCGCCCCCGGCGCGTCCCCCGCCGCCCCCGGCCCGCCGCCGGCCAGGGCCCGGTCGACCGCGGTGGCCGGATCCAGCCGCCGGCCCGCCCGCAGCCCCTCCTCGTACGCCGCGTTCCCCAGCTCCCGGCGCGCCTGCTCCTCGCACTCCACCCGCGGCCGCCCGTAGAACGCGGAGCCGAACAGCTGCAGCCCCACCGACGGCCAGATGCCCTCCGCCGCCCCCTGGAGCACGGCGGCCTCCCCGGCGTCCCCCTCCACCACCGTCACCAGCGCCAGCAGCTCCAGCGACAGCACCGTGCCCAGCAGATCGTTGAACGTCCGGCCGATGGTCAGGCACTCCCCGAGCATCTGCCGCGCCCGGGCCGGCCGCCCCCGCCGCAGCGCCGCGTACGCCAGGACGTACAGCGCGTACGCCAGCGCCCACCGCTCTCCGCGGTCCTCGCAGATCTCCCGGACCTCGTCGCAGATCACCGCCGCCGCGTCCAGATCGCCGAGGAACGCCACCGCCATGGCCAGCTCCACCTGCGCCATCAGGACGTTGCTGTTCAGCTCGCCGACCTCGCGGTACCGGCCGACCGCCTCGCGGAGCAGCTCCTCGGCGCGCTCCATGTCGTCCGTCACGATCGCCAGACACCCCGTGCGGTGCACCGCGTACGCCAGTGCCGTCGCGTCCCCGGCGCGCTCGGCCTCCTCCCGGCACTCCTGGAGCGCCGAGATCGCGCCCACCGGGTCGCCCTGGAGCACCGCCACATAGCCCAGCACCCACAGCACCTTCAGCCGAGCGGCATCGTGCGGCGTCGGCTCCTCCAGGACGTGGTCCAGCCAGTGCCGCCCCTCGGACAGCCGCCCGCAGCCCGTCCAGTAGAACCACAGGGTGCCCGCCAGATGCTGCGCCAAGTGCACCTCGTCGGGGCTCTCCATCGAGCACTCCATCGCCCGGCGGAGATTGGGCAGTTCGCAGTCGATCCGCGCAGCCACCTCCGCCTGGCGCGGACTGAACCAGTCCAGCTCGCACCAGGTCGCGAGCCCCAGGAACCAGTCCCGGTGCCGCCGCCGCAGCCGCTGGGCGTCCCCGGCGGCCGCCAGCCACTGCGCCCCGTACTCGCTGACCGTGTCCAGCAGCCGGTAGCGGGCCCCGGCCGGCCCGTCCTCGCGCTCCACCACCGACTGGGCCAGCAGTTCGTCCAGCACATCGAGCACCGAATCGGCCGGCAGGTCCGCCCCGCCGCAGATGTACTCGGCGGCCTCCAGATCGAACTGCCCGGCGAACACCGAGAGCCGGGCCCACAACAGCCGCTGCTCGGGCGTGCACAGCTCATGGCTCCAGCCGATCGCCGTCCGCAGGGTCTGGTGGCGGGGCGGCGCACCGCGACGGCCGCCGGTCAGCAGCCGGAACCGGTCGTCGAGGCGCAGCAGCACCTGCTCCACCGAGAGGGCGCGCAGCCGTCCCGCCGCCAGCTCCAGGGCCAGCGGGATCCCGTCGAGGCGGCGGCAGAGCTCCAGCACGGTTCCCCGCTCGCTCGCCGCCGGCTCCCAGCCCGGCCGCACCCCGCGCGCCCGTTCGGTGAACAGCTCCACCGCGTCCTCGTCGGACATCGGGGCGAGCGGGAACGTCCGTTCCCCGTCCACCCGGAGCGGGCAGCGCCCGGCCGCGAGCACCTGGAGGCCCGGGGCCCGGCGCAGCAGCTCGGTGACGAGGTCGGCGCAGGCGTCGACGAGGTGCTCGAAGCCGTCGATCACCAGCAGCGTCCGGCGCTCGTGGAGGTGCTCGACGAGCACGGCGCGCGGCGGCCGACTGGTGTGATCGGTCAGCCCCAGGGCGTCGATCAGGGCGTGTTCCAGCAGGTCGGGATCGCGGACGGTGGACAGCTCGGCCAGCAGGACCCCGTCGCAGTACCGTTTCTCCCCGAGCGCGGCGACACGGGTGACGCACCGGGTCTTGCCCACGCCCGCCACTCCGACGACGGTGACGAGCCTGGACTCCTCCAGCAGCCCGCCCAGCTCGGCCAGTTCGTCCTCGCGGCCCACGAATCTGTTGAGTTCGGCCGGGAGGGTGCCGGGCGCGGCCGCAGGGCGGGCGTCCGGATCGTCGGGATTCGGGCAGGGGTCCTGCAGGCGTCGCATGAAACACGGAGCGTACTGGCTTGAAAGCTCTCCGTACAATCTCGTAAGACAACTCCCGCCCGGCCCGCGGGGAATGCGGTAGGGGAGCAGATGCGCGGCGCGATAGGCTCGTGGGACGACGATCGGGCGCGTCGGCGGCAGCCGGCGGCACCGACGGAGACAGGCCCCCCGAAGGGCCGATCGACAAGCAGAGAGCGGTGCACAGTGTCCGGTGGAGAGGTGGCCGGGATCCTCGTGGCCGTCTTCTGGGCGATCCTGGTCTCGTTCCTCGCCGTGGTGCTGGTGAGGCTCGCCCAGACGCTCAGGGCGACGACCAAGCTCGTGGCGGACGTGACCGATCAGGCCGTTCCGCTGCTGGCCGACGCCTCGGCGACGGTGCGTTCGGCGCAGACCCAGCTGGACAAGGTCGACGCCATCGCGAGCGACGTGCAGGAGGTCGCCTCCAACGCCTCCGCGCTCTCCACGACCGTCGCCTCCACCTTCGGCGGCCCCCTCGTCAAGGTCGCGGCCTTCGGCTACGGCGTACGGCAGGCGCTCGGCCGCCGCACCGCACCCGAGCCCGAACCGGAACCGGCGCGGGGCCGTGGCTCCGCCCGCCGCACCGTGATCGTCGGCCGGACCGTACCCTCGGCGCGCGAACGCAGGCGCGAACGCCGAAACGCCCGCGGACAGAAGGACTGATCGAGCGATGTTCCGCCGCACGTTCTGGTTCACCGCCGGCGCAGCCGCCGGTGTGTGGGCCACCACCAAGGTCAACCGCAAGCTCAAGCAGCTGACCCCCGAGAGCCTCGCGGCCCAGGCCGCGGACAAGGCGATCGAGACCGGTCACAAGCTGAAGGACTTCGCCCTCGACGTACGGGAGGGCATGGTCCGGCGCGAAGCCGAACTGGGCGGCGCCCTGGGCCTGGACGCACCGGTCGACCCCGATCTTCCCGTACAGCGGCACTTCGCCGTCGAAGCGGCCGAGCCCGCGAACACGTACCGCACACTTCCCTACAAAACGAACAACCGGAATGAGGACCACTGATGGAGTCGGCTGAAATTCGCCGCCGCTGGCTGAGCTTCTTCGAGGAGCGCGGTCACACTGCCGTGCCCTCGGCGTCGCTCATCGCGGACGACCCGACTCTGCTGCTGGTCCCCGCGGGCATGGTCCCCTTCAAGCCGTACTTCCTCGGCGAGGTCAAGCCGCCCGCCCCGCGCGTCACCAGCGTGCAGAAGTGCGTGCGTACGCCGGACATCGAAGAGGTCGGCAAGACCACCCGCCACGGCACCTTCTTCCAGATGTGCGGCAACTTCTCCTTCGGGGACTACTTCAAGGAAGGCGCCATCCAGCTCGCCTGGGAGGCCCTGACCAACTCCGTCGAGGACGGCGGTTACGGCCTCGACCCCGAGAAGCTCTGGATCACCGTCTACCTCGACGACGACGAGGCGGAGGCCATCTGGCGCGACAAGATCGGCGTCCCCGCCGAGCGCATCCAGCGCCTGGGCAAGAAGGACAACTTCTGGTCCATGGGCGTCCCCGGACCCTGCGGCCCCTGCTCCGAGATCAACTACGACCGCGGCCCCGAGTTCGGTGTCGAGGGCGGCCCGGCCGTCAACGACGAGCGCTACGTGGAGATCTGGAACCTGGTCTTCATGCAGTACGAGCGCGGCGCCGGCGACGGCAAGGAGGACTTCCCGATCCTCGGGGACCTGCCGTCGAAGAACATCGACACCGGTCTCGGCCTCGAACGCCTCGCCATGATCCTCCAGGGCGTACAGAACATGTACGAGACCGACACCCTGCGCGTCGTCATGGACAAGGCCACCGAGCTGACCGGCGTCCGCTACGGCGCCGAGCAGGGCACCGACGTCTCGCTCCGCGTCGTCGCCGACCACATCCGTACGTCGGTGATGCTCATCGGCGACGGCGTCACCCCCGGCAACGAGGGCCGTGGCTACGTGCTGCGCCGCATCATGCGCCGCGCCATCCGCAACATGCGCCTCATGGGCGCCACCGGCTCGGTCGTCAAGGACCTGGTCGACGTCGTGATCGACACGATGGGCCTCCAGTACCCGGAGCTGATCACCGACCGCAAGCGCATCGAGACCGTCGCGCTCGCCGAGGAGGCCGCCTTCCTCAAGGCCCTCAAGGGCGGCACCAACATCCTGGAGACCGCCGTCACCGAGACCAAGGCCGCCGGCGGCCAGGTCCTCGCCGGCGACAAGGCGTTCCTGCTCCACGACACCTGGGGCTTCCCGATCGACCTGACCCTGGAGATGGCCGCCGAGCAGGGGCTGTCCGTGGACGAGGACGGCTTCCGCCGCCTCATGCAGGAGCAGCGCGACAAGGCCAAGGCCGACGCCCGCGCCAAGAAGACCGGTCACGCCGACCTGTCCGCCTACCGCGAGGTCGCCGACACCTCCGGTGCCACCGAGTTCACCGGCTACACCGCCACCGCCGGCGAGTCCACCATCGTCGGCCTGCTGGTCGACGGCGTGCCCTCGCCCGCCGCCACCGAGGGCGACGAGGTCGAGGTCGTCCTCGACCGCACCCCCTTCTACGCCGAGGGCGGCGGCCAGCTCGCCGACACCGGCCGCATCCGGCTCGACACCGGTGCCGTCATCGAGATCCGTGACGTCCAGAAGCCGGTCCCCGGCGTCCACGTCCACAAGGGCGTCGTCCAGGTCGGCGAGGTGACGGTCGGGGCCCCGGTCTTCGCCTCCATCGACGCCACCCGCCGCCGGGCCATCGCCCGCGCCCACAGCGCCACCCACCTCACGCACCAGGCGCTGCGCGACGCGCTCGGCCCGACGGCCGCCCAGGCCGGCTCGGAGAACTCCCCGGGCCGCTTCCGCTTCGACTTCGGTTCGCCCGCCGCCGTTCCCGGCACGGTCCTCACCGACGTCGAGCAGCGGATCAACGAGGTCCTCTCGCGTGAACTCGACGTCCAGGCCGAGGTCATGTCGATCGACGAGGCCAAGAAGCAGGGCGCCATCGCCGAGTTCGGCGAGAAGTACGGCGAGCGGGTCCGTGTCGTCACCATCGGCGACTTCTCCAAGGAGCTCTGCGGCGGCACCCACGTCCACAACACCGCCCAGCTGGGCCTGGTGAAGCTGCTCGGCGAGTCCTCCATCGGCTCCGGCGTGCGTCGCATCGAAGCCCTGGTCGGCGTCGACGCGTACAACTTCCTCGCCAAGGAGCACACGGTCGTCGCCCAGCTCCAGGAGCTGGTCAAGGGCCGTCCCGAGGAGCTTCCCGAGAAGATCGCGGGCATGCTCGGCAAGCTGAAGGACGCCGAGAAGGAGATCGAGAAGTTCCGCGCGGAGAAGGTCCTCGCGGCCGCCGCCGGGCTCGTCGAGTCCGCCAAGGACGTCCGCGGCGTCGCCCTGGTCACCGGTCAGGTCCCCGACGGCACCTCCGCCGACGACCTGCGCAAGCTGGTGCTGGACGTGCGAGGCCGCATCCAGGGCGGCCGCGCGGCCGTCGTGGCCCTGTTCACCACGGCCAACGGCCGCCCGCTCACCGTCATCGCCACCAACGAGGCCGCCCGCGAGCGCGGTCTCAAGGCCGGTGACCTCGTGCGTACGGCCGCCAAGACCCTAGGCGGCGGGGGCGGCGGCAAGCCGGACGTCGCCCAGGGCGGCGGCACGAACCCGGCCGCCATCGGCGACGCCGTCGCCGCGGTCGAACGCCTCGTCACCGAGACCGCGTGACGAGCGCGATGACGCAGATGCGCCGAGGCCGGCGGCTCGCCGTCGACGTCGGGGACGCCCGGATCGGGGTTGCCTCGTGCGACCCCGACGGGATCCTGGCCACGCCGGTGGAGACCGTGCCGGGACGCGATGTCCCGGCCGCCCACCGGCGGCTCCGCGGACTCGTCGAGGAGTACGAGCCGATCGAGGTCATCCTCGGTCTGCCGCGCTCGCTCGGCGGCGGCGAGGGCCCGGCGGCCGCCAAGGTCCGGGAGTTCGCGCAGGTGTTCGCCCGGTCGATCGCACCCGTTCCGGTGCGACTGGTGGACGAGAGGATGACCACAGTGACGGCCGCCCAGGGGATGCGCGCCTCGGGCGTGAAGTCCAAGAAGGGCCGATCTGTCATCGACCAGGCTGCCGCTGTGGTGATCCTTCAGAACGCTCTGGAGTCCGAACGGGCGTCAGGCAATCCTCCGGGTGAGGGCGTCGAAGTGGTTGTCTGATCGCGATACGGTAACGTTCCGCGCGATGCGGCGGTGTTCGAATAGACCGCACGGCGAAGCGAAGAGACGGAACGTCGTCTCGCGGCTCTAGGGGATCGATGACTGAGTATGGCCGGGGCCCCGGCTCCGAACCGTGGCATCCCGAGGACCCCTTGTACGGGGACCAGGGATGGGATGGCCGCCAGGCCGCCCACGGCCAGAGCCAGTACGGCGACCAGCAGCAGTCCTATCCGCAGGACCCGTACGCCCAGCAGCACCAGAACCAGCAGCACCAGCAGTACTCGCAGCAGCCGTACGACCAGCATCAGCAGTACGGCCAGCAGCAGAACCACCAGCACCAGCAGCAGAACCACCAGCAGTACGGCACGCCACAGCAGGACCCCTACGCCCAGCAGCCGGGTGCCCAGCCGCAGTACAACGGCGGCTGGGACACCGGCCAGCAGGCCGCCATGCCGTACGGGGCCGAGCCCCAGGACCCGTACGCGCAGCACCCCGGCGGCTACGACACGGGCCAGGACTACTACGGCACGCCCGAGGCCTACCCTCCGCCGCAGCCCCCGGGCCGCCGCGAGGCCGCGCCGGGGCAGCAACAGCAGCAGTCGACGGACTGGGATCCGGACGAGCCGCACGAGGAGACGCACCCCTTCTTCACCGGTGCGGACGGACCGGCCGGCCGCGAGCCGCGCGACGACGACGATGACCCGGACGACGACGGATCACGCTCCTCGCGCCGCGACCGCGGCGGCAATGAGCGCCGGGGTGGCAAGGGCAAGAAGAAAAAGAGCCGCAGCGGCTTTGCCTGCCTGGTGGTCTCCGTCGTCCTGGTCGGCGGCCTCGGTGGTGTCGGGTACGTCGGCTACACCTTCTGGCAGAAGCAGTTCGGAGCCCCGTCCGACTACGCGGGGTCGGGCTCCGGCGAGCAGGTCGAGGTGGAGATCCCCGAAGGAGCCTTCGGGTACGACATCGCGAACATTCTGCGCAAGAAGGGCGTCATCAAGTCCTCCGACGCGTTCGTCGCGGCTCAGAACGACAACCCCAAGGGCAAGTCGCTCCAGGCGGGCGTCTACCTCCTGAACAAGGAGATGTCGGCGGCCAGCGCCATCACGCTCATGCTCGACCCGAAGAGCCAGAACGCGTTCGTGATCCCTGAGGGGACGCGTAACGCGAAGGTCTACGAGCTGATCGACAAACGGCTCAAGCTCAAGGAAGGCACCACGGCGAAGGTCGCCAAGACCAAGGCGGAGTCGCTGGGCCTGCCCGACTGGGCCGACGACAACCCGGATGTGAAGGACCCGCTGGAGGGCTTCCTCTACCCGGCGGCGTATCCGGTGGCCAAGGGGTCGAAGCCCGAGGACGCCCTGAAGCGGATGGTCACGCGGGCGAACAAGGAGTACGACAAGCTCGACCTGGAGGCCGGCGCGAAGAAGCTCGGCCTGAAGACGCCGTGGGAGCTCATCACCGTCGCGAGTCTCGTGCAGGTCGAGGGCAAGTACAAACACGACTTCGACAAGGTCGCCCGGGTCGTCTACAACCGCCTCAAGCCCGGCAACATGGAGACCGTCGGGCGGTTGGAATTCGACTCCACGGTCAACTACATCAAGGGCCAGAGCACGCTGGACATCGGCGCCGTCGACGATCTGCGGAAGATCGACGACCCGTACAACACGTACAAGATCATCGGTCTGCCGTCCGGCCCGATCAGCAACCCGGGCGCGGACGCCCTGCACTCGGCCATGAATCCCACACCGGGCCCCTGGTACTACTTCGTCTCGATCAATGAGGACAAGACCGTCTTCGCCGAGACCAACGAGGAGCACGAGAAGAACCGGCGGGAGTACGAGGACGGGAAGTCCGGCCAGTGAGCGAGCCACGCAGGGCCGCCGTCCTAGGCTCGCCCATCGCCCACTCCCTCTCCCCGGTCCTGCACCGCGCCGCGTACGCCGAACTCGGCCTCGACCACTGGTCCTACGACCGGTTCGAGGTCGACGAGGCGGCGCTGCCCGCGTTCGTGGAAGGCCTGGACGGCTCCTGGGCGGGACTGTCGCTGACCATGCCGCTCAAGCGGGCGATCATCCCGCTGCTCGACGAGGTCAGCGCGACGGCCGCCTCCGTGGAAGCCGTCAACACGGTCGTGTTCACCGAGGACGGCCGCCGGGTCGGCGACAACACCGACATCCCCGGCATGATCGCCGCCCTGCGGGAACGCGGCGTCGACAAGGTCGACTCCGCCGCCGTCCTCGGCGCGGGGGCCACCGCCTCCTCCGCCCTGGCCGCACTCGCCGCGGTCTGCGCCGGACCGGTCACCGCCTATGTACGCAGCCCCGAGCGCGCCGCCGAGATGCGCGGCTGGGGAGAGCGGCTCGGGGTCGACGTCGTCACCGCCGACTGGGCGGACGCGGAAGCGGCACTGAGCGCGCCACTGGTCATCGCCACCACCCCGGCGGGCGCGACCGACACCCTGGCCGGATCCGTACCGGGGGCCTCCGGCATCCTCTTCGACGTGCTGTACGAGCCGTGGCCCACCCGACTCGCCGCCGCCTGGTCCGCGCACGGCGGGGCGGTCGTCGGCGGGCTCGACCTCCTCGTGCACCAGGCGCTGCTCCAGGTCGAGCAGATGACCGGCCGGATCCCGGCGCCGCTGGCCGCCATGCGGCAGGCCGGAGAGGCCGCGCTCGCGGCCCGCTGACGGGCCCTTCGGCGAACGTCGCCGGTCCGCCTGCTGGACCGGCGACCGGATCGTGCCCCCGGTCGTGGGAGGATCGGGGGTGGCGGGCCAGGGCCGCGCACCCGGTGGCGCCGTTGGATTTCAGGCGCGAGCATGAGGAGCACCGTTGAGCAGGTTGCGCTGGCTGACCGCAGGCGAGTCGCACGGCCCCGCCCTGGTGGCGACGCTGGAGGGTCTTCCCGCCGGTGTCCCGATCACCACGGAGATGGTGGCGGAGGCGTTGGCCCGGCGACGGCTCGGTTACGGCCGCGGCGCGCGGATGAAGTTCGAGCAGGACGAGGTCACCTTCCTCGGCGGCGTACGCCACGGGCTCACCATGGGCTCCCCGGTCGCCGTCATGGTCGGCAACACCGAGTGGCCCAAGTGGGAGCAGGTCATGTCGGCCGACCCGGTCGACCCCGACGAGCTGGCCCAGCTCGCCCGCAACGCCCCGCTGACCCGGCCCCGCCCCGGCCACGCCGACCTCGCGGGGATGCAGAAGTACGGCTTCGACGAGGCCCGGCCGGTCCTGGAGCGCGCCAGCGCCCGGGAGACCGCCGCGCGCGTCGCCCTCGGGGCCGTCGCCCGCTCCTACCTCAAGGAGACCGCGGGCATCGAGATCGTCAGCCATGTCGTCGAGCTGGCCGCGGCCAAGGCGCCGTACGGCGTCGTCCCGGTCCCCGGCGACGTGGAGAAGCTGGACGCCGACCCGGTCCGCTGCCTGGACGCCGACGCCTCCAAGGCGATGGTGGCCGAGATCGACCAGGCCCACAAGGACGGCGACACCCTCGGCGGCGTCGTCGAGGTGCTGGCGTACGGCGTGCCCGTCGGGCTCGGCTCGCACGTCCACTGGGACCGGCGCCTGGACGCCCGGCTCGCCGCAGCCCTCATGGGCATCCAGGCCATCAAGGGCGTCGAGGTCGGCGACGGATTCGACCTGGCCCGCGTCCCCGGCTCCAAGGCGCACGACGAGATCGTCGCCACCGACGACGGCATCCGGCGCACCTCCGGCCGCTCCGGCGGCACCGAGGGCGGCCTCACCACCGGCGAGCTGCTGCGCGTCCGCGCCGCGATGAAGCCCATCGCCACCGTGCCGCGCGCGCTCGCCACCGTGGACGTCGTCACCGGCGAGGCCACCAAGGCCCACCATCAGCGCTCCGACGTCTGCGCCGTCCCGGCCGCGGGCATCGTCGCGGAGGCGATGGTCGCCCTGGTCCTGGCCGACGCGGTCGCGGAGAAGTTCGGCGGCGACAGCGTGGCCGAGACGCACCGCAACGTCCAGTCGTACCTCGACCACCTCCAGATCCGATGAGCGGCCCCCTGGTCGTCCTCGTCGGCCCGATGGGCGTCGGCAAGTCCACCGTCGGCGAACTGCTCGCCGCCCGGCTCGGCACCACCTACCGGGACACCGACGCGGACGTCGTCGCCGAGGCCGGCAAGCCGATCGCGGAGATCTTCTACGACGAGGGCGAGGAGCACTTCCGTGCCCTGGAGCGCCGCGCCGTCGCCGCGGCGATCGCCGGGCACCCGGGCGTCCTCTCCCTCGGTGGCGGCGCCGTCCTGGACGGGGCGACCAGGGAGCTGCTGGCAGGCCGGCCGGTCGTCTACCTCTCCATGGACGTGGACGAGGCCGTCCGCCGCGTCGGACTCGGCGCCGCCCGCCCGCTGCTCGCGGTCAACCCGCGCCGGCAGTGGCGCGAGCTGATGGACGCCCGCCGCCATCTGTACGAAGAGGTCGCCCGTACCGTCGTCGCGACCGACGAGAACACCCCCGAAGAGGTCGCCCAGGCGATCATCGACGCACTGCAACTGCCGGAGGGCCAAGCCGCCCCCGGCGTGGAGAAGACCGGCATGACGCAGCAGGGCCCCACCCGCATCCAGGTCGCAGGCTCCGCGGGCTCCGACCCGTACGAGGTTCTCGTCGGCCACCAGCTCCTCGGCGAGCTGCCCCAGCTCATCGGTGACCGCGCCCAGCGCGTCGCCGTCCTGCACCCCGAGGCGCTCGCCGAGACCGGTGAGGCGGTACGTGAGGACCTCGCGGCCCAGGGGTACGAGGCCATCGCGATCCAGCTGCCCAATGCGGAGGAGGCCAAGACCGTCGAGGTCGCCGCCTACTGCTGGAAGGCGCTCGGCCAGACCGGCTTCACCCGCACCGACGTCATCGTCGGCATCGGCGGCGGCGCCACCACGGACGTCGCCGGGTTCGTCGCGGCCAGCTGGCTGCGCGGGGTCCGCTGGATCGCGATCCCGACCACCGTCCTCGGCATGGTCGACGCGGCCGTCGGCGGCAAGACCGGCATCAACACCGCCGAGGGCAAGAACCTCGTCGGCGCCTTCCACCCGCCCGCCGGGGTCCTCTGCGACCTCGCCGCGCTGGACTCGCTGCCGGTCAACGACTACGTCTCCGGCATGGCCGAGATCATCAAGGCCGGCTTCATCGCCGACCCGGTCATCCTCGACCTGATCGAGGCCGACCCCGAGGCCGCCCGTACGCCCGCCGGGCCGCACACCGCCGAGCTGATCGAGCGGTCCATCCGGGTCAAGGCCGAGGTCGTCTCCAGCGACCTCAAGGAGTCCGGACTCCGCGAGATCCTCAACTACGGCCACACCCTGGCCCACGCCATCGAGAAGAACGAGCGCTACAAGTGGCGCCACGGCGCGGCCGTCTCCATCGGCATGGTCTTCGCCGCCGAGCTGGGCCGGCTCGCCGGACGCCTCGACGACGCCACCGCCGACCGGCACCGCAGCATCCTGGAGTCGGTGGGCCTGCCGCTCGCCTACCGCGGCGACCAGTGGCCCAAGCTGCTGGAGAACATGAAGGTCGACAAGAAGTCCCGCGGCGACCTGCTGCGCTTCATCGTCCTGGACGGCATCGGCAAGCCGACCGTCCTGGAGGGCCCCGACCCGGCCGTGCTGCTCGCCGCCTACGGGGAGGTCTCCGCGTGACCCGCAGGGTCTTCGTCCTGAACGGCCCCAACCTCGGCCGGCTCGGCTCGCGCGAGCCCGACGTCTACGGGGCCACCTCCTACGCCGGACTCGTCGAGACCTGCACGACCCTCGGCAAGGAGCTCGGCTTCGACGTCGACGTACGGGAGACCAACGACGAGGGCGAGCTGATCCGCTGGCTCCACGAGGCGGCGGACGGGTCGATTCCGGTCGTTCTCAACCCGGGCGCCTTCACGCACTACTCGTACGGGATGCGGGACGCGGCCGCCCAGCGCACCGCCCCGCTGATCGAGGTGCACATCTCCAACCCGTACACCCGCGAGGAGTTCCGGCACACCTCCGTGGTCGCCGCGGTGGCCACGGGCACGGTGGCCGGGTTCGGCATCGGCTCCTACCGGCTCGCCCTGCGCGCCCTGGCCGACGAAGTGACGAACTGACGGGCTGGCACCCCGCCGGTCCCCGCCCGCCCCACCGCGCGGCGACGGGCACTTCGTGCCCTCCCGGGCCGTTCACCCCGAGACGGCCCGGGAAGGTACGGTAGCCGTCCCAGCAGCGCCAGTTGCAGTGACGAGACGGAGTGGCACCGGATGCAGCACGCAGTGGGGGCCCCGCTGCCGCCCCACGGACCCGGTATCGGGCACGTTGGCCGGCCCTACCAGGCCCAGCAGCCCGGTCACCCCGGCCCGCCCCCGATATCCCCGCCGCCCCCGGTCCCCGGCCAGGCCTCGCAGCCCCCGGTCCCCGGTCAGGCTCCGCCGGCTCCGGGCCAGGCCCCCGGGCCGGGCTGGAGCGGCACCGGCCCCACGCCCCCCGCGAGGGACGCCGTCGGCCACACCGGACACGTCCAGCTGCCCCCGGGCGGCCCCGTGCCGCTGCCCGCACCCCCCGCCGAGCCCGGCACCGGCGGCGCGACGCTCGCCGTGCTGCTCATCGGCCCGGCCGGGGCAGGCAAAACCACCGTCGCCAAGCTCTGGGCGGCCCGCCGCCGGGTGCCCACCGCCCATGTCTCCCTCGACGACGTCCGCGAGTGGGTCCGCTCCGGCTTCGCCGATCCGCAGGCCGGCTGGAACGACCACTCCGAGGCCCAGTACCGCCTGGCCCGCCGCACCTGCGGCTTCGCCGCCCGCAACTTCCTCGCCAACGGCATCTCCTGCATCCTCGACGACGCCGTCTTCCCCGACCGCCCGGTCGTCGGCCTCGGCGGCTGGAAGCGCCATGTGGGCCCGGGGCTGCTGCCCGTCGTGCTGCTGCCCGGCCTGGAAATCGTCCTGGAGCGCAACGCCGCCCGCAGCGGCAACCGCCGGCTCTCCGACGAGGAGGTCGCCCGCATCCACGGCCGGATGGCCGGCTGGTACGGCTCCGGCCTCCCGATCATCGACAACTCCACGTATGACGTCGAGACCACCGCCCGCGTCCTGGACGACGTGCTGGCCCGCTCCATCGCGAGCCCGCCCGCCTGGTAGCGGCAGCGTTCGGAAGCCTCGCCCCCCGGTCGGATGCGCTGGCCGGGCGGGCCGCCGCCCCCGCTCGTACGCTCGAACCATGTCAGAGGTGCACGCCGTCCGACGCGGGCTGCTCCGCGACCGGTGCGCCGCCGCGGGGTCCGCGGCCGCCCTGGTCTCCCGCCCCGCCAACGTCCGCTATCTCGCGGGCGGAGCGCCGCCCGGCGCAGTGCTGCTGCTCGGCCCCGGCGAGGACGTTCTGCTCTGCCCCCGCGCCCCCACCGGCGAACCCGCCCACGGGCGGCCCGACGAGGCGCTCCGGGTCGACCTCCTGCCCGCCCCGGACGCGGACCCGGTGATCGCCGCCGCCGGCCTCGCCGCCTCGTCGGGCGCGGATTCGCTCGCCGTCGAGGAGCACGACCTGACCGTGGCCCGGCATCGGGCCATGGGGAAGGCCGCCCCGCGTCTGAAACTGGCCGATCTGGGCTTCACCGTGGAGCAGCAGCGGATCGTCAAGGACGAGGAGGAGATCGGCTGCCTCCGGATCGCCGCCGAGATCACCGACCAGGCCCTCGGCGAACTCCTCGAATCGATCCTCGTCGGCCGCACCGAGCGGCACCTCGCCCTCGAACTGGAGCGCCGCCTCGTCGACCACGGCGCGGACGGCCCCGCCTTCACCACCTCCGTGGCCACCGGCCCCAACTCCGGCCAGGGACGCCACCGGCCCTCGGACCGCAGGGTGGAGGAGGGAGATTTCCTCTCCGTCCGCCTCGGCGCGAGCTACCACGGCTACCGCTGCGAGATCGGCCGTACCTTCGTCATCGGCACCGCCCCCGCCGAGTGGCAGATCGAGCTCTACGACCTTGTTTTCGCCGCTCAGCGGGCAGGCAGGGAAGCCCTGGCGCCGGGGGCCGCCTACCGGGACGTGGACCGGGCGGCCCGGCATCCGCTGGAGTCCGCGGGGCACGGCGAGGGCCTTCAGCCGTGGACCGGGCACGGTGTGGGGCTCGAAATCGAGGAGGACCCGCAACTGGCACCGACAGCCATGGGTAAACTGGACGCTTGTGTGCCGGTCACCGTCGGACCGGGGGTCCACCTCCCGGGCCGGGGCGGTGTCCGGATCGATGACACGCTCGTCGTGCGCCCCGAGGCGGACGGCGGACCCGAGCTACTCACCATGACGACCAAGGAGCTGCTCGCGCTCTAGCGCGCATCCTCGGTCGTTCCACCAGCTTCAGTCCAGGAGATTCCGCAACCGTGGCTTCCACGAACGACCTCAAGAACGGCCTGGTGCTCAAGCTCGACGGAGGCCAGCTCTGGTCCGTCGTCGAGTTCCAGCACGTCAAGCCCGGCAAGGGCCCCGCCTTCGTGCGCACCAAGCTCAAGAACGTGCTCTCCGGCAAGGTCGTCGACAAGACGTTCAACGCCGGCGTGAAGGTCGAGACGGCCACCATCGACCGCCGCGACATGCAGTTCTCGTACATGGACGGCGAGTACTTCGTCTTCATGGACATGGACACGTACGACCAGCTCATGGTCGACCGCAAGGCCGTCGGCGACGCCGCCAACTTCCTGATCGAGGGCTTCACCGCCTCCGTCGCCCAGTACGAGGGCGAGGTGCTCTACGTCGAGCTGCCCGCCGCCGTCGAGCTGACGATCCAGCACACCGACCCGGGCGTCCAGGGCGACCGCTCCACCGGCGGCACCAAGCCCGCCACCCTGGAGACCGGTTACGAGATCGGCGTGCCGCTCTTCATCACCACCGGCGAGAAGATCAAGGTCGACACCCGCTCGGGCGACTACCTCGGCCGGGTGAACAGCTAACCGTGGCTGCCCGGAACAAGGCCCGCAAGCGCGCCTTCCAGATCCTCTTCGAGGCCGACCAGCGCGGTGAGTCCGTGCAGAGCGTCCTCGCGGACTGGGTTCGGCTCTCGCGGACCGACGACCGTCAGCCGCCGGTCGGTGAATTCACGATGGAGCTGGTCGAGGGGTACGCGCAGTACGCGGACCGGATCGACGACCTCATCGTCACCTACGCCGTGGACTGGGAGATCGACCGCATGCCGGTCGTCGACCGGAGCATCCTGCGGCTCGGTGCGTACGAGCTGATCTGGATGGACGAGACCCCGGACGCCGTGGTGATCGACGAGGCCGTCCAGCTCGCCAAGGAGTTCTCCACCGATGACTCCCCGTCCTTCGTGAACGGCCTGCTGGCCCGTTTCAAGGACCTGAAGCCGAACCTCCGCCGGGAGCAGTAGCCCCGGCCGCGGCGGTTCGGTCGCACACCACGAAGGGCCCACGGTCAGCCGACCTTGGGCCCTTCGGTGTACCCGGGGGCACGGCGTACGCGGGCACACGAACGCC
>NZ_JBHXJG010000128.1:0-20684 GCF_042723425.1 Streptomyces sp. NPDC058375
GCCCCGGCCGCGTTCTCGGCCGGGAAGGCGGCGGGGCTCATAGCCGGGGCGGCCGCCGTGACCGCCCTCGCCGTACTGATCTGGCCCTCCGCCCCCGCCCCGCCCGAATCCCGGGGCGGGGGCGTCACGTACAGCCCCTCCCCGCCGCCCGCGGCCGCCCCCGCCGAGCCGGTCCCCACGCCGTCCACGGCCACACCCACGCCCGCTCCGAGCCGTACGGCCACCCGCCCGCCCGCCGTCTCCCCGTCGCCCACCGCGCCCGCGCGCGAGCCCGCCGAGCCGCGCCCCGGCCCGGACGCCCGCGTGGTCACCCGGGTCAACACCCTGCGCGCCGCGAACGGCTGCCCGGAGCTGGAGACCGACCCCCGGCTGACCGAGGTCGCCCAGCGGCACTCCGAGGACATGGCCGCGCGGAACTACTTCGACCACACCGACTCCTCGGGCCGCGGGGCGGGCGATCGGGTCGGCGCCACGGGTTACGACTGGTCGGCCGTCGGGGAGACCATCGCGACCGGCATGAGCGATCCGGCCGCGGTCGTCGAGGAGTGGCGCAACAGCCCCGGCCGCGACGACGACATCTTCAACTGCGACTTCGTCCACGTGGGCGTGGGCATCGCCGACTCCCCGCGCGGCCCCTACTGGACCCAGGTGCTGGCCACCCCGCGCTGAGCGGCTCCGGTCCGATTGTCAGTGGCGGGTGCCAGGCTCGGTCGGCATGGAGAACAGTGTGCAGCTCAGGGATGTCGTGCCCGAGGACCTGGAGGTGTTTCTCGCGTACGAGCACGACCCGGAGGCGGTCCGGAGATCACGGTTCCCTCCCCGGGAGAGGGACGCGTTCATGTCGCACTGGACGACGCGGGTGCTGGGGGATCCCGCCAACTTCGTGCAGACGGTCGTCGTGGACGGCGAGACGGCGGGGAACATCGTGGCCTGGTGGGAGGAGGACCGGCGCTTCATCGGCTATTGGTTCGGCCGTCCGTACTGGGGCCGGGGCATCGGTACGGTGGCGCTGACCGCGTTCCTGGAGCGGGAGACGGCCCGCCCGTTGTACGCGGATCCGGCCGTCGGCAACACCGGCTCGGTACGCCTGCTGGAGAAGTGCGGGTTCACGGCGGCGGGCACGGTGCGGCACGGGGAGAACGAGCACGTGCTTCTGGTGCTCGGCGGGAGTGCGTGACCAACCGCCTTGTGCGGGTGGTCGGTTGAACGGGAGACGGCGTACGCTTTTCCGAGGCGCCGGCCCGGGCCCCGGCCCTGGATACGCCCGTGGATCCGGCCCTGGATCCGTCCCCGGCCCGGCTCTGATTCCGTACGGAGGAGTGGCTCCTGTGACGTCCGCCGCGCAGCGCGACCCGATCGACACCGGCAAGCCCCATCCCGCGCGCGTCTACGACTGGCTGCTCGGCGGCAAGGACAACTACGCGGTCGACCAGGAGGTCGGGGAGAAGCTGCCCGCCGAGGCGCGGGCGAACGCCGCGCGGAACCGGGCCTTCATGCACCGGGCCGCCGCCTGGCTGGCGCAGCAAGGGGTGGACCAGTTCCTGGACGTGGGCACCGGCATCCCCACCGCCCCCAACCTGCACCAGATCGTCCAGCGGATCACCCCGGCGGCCCGGATCGTCTACGCGGACAACGACCCCATCGTCCTGCGCCATGCGGAGGCGCTGCTGGTCAGCGACCCGGCCGGTGCGACGGACTATCTGCACGCCGATGTGCGGGAGCCGGAGTCGATCCTCGAACAGGCGAGGAAGGCGCTGGACTTCGACCGGCCGATCGCCCTGTCCCTGATCGCGCTGATGCACTTCCTGCGGGACGAGGAGGATCCGTACGGCATCACGCGGACGCTCGTCGGCGCGCTGGCCCCGGGGAGCTTTCTCGTGCTGTCGCACGGTACGGCCGATCAGCACCCGGAGCTGCGGGAGGAGACGGAGAAGGCGTACCGGAAGGGGGCCATCTCCCTGCGCATGCGGACCCGTGCGGAGGTCGAGCCGTTCTTCGAGGGTCTTGAGCTGGTCGCGCCGGGCCTGGTGCCCGCCGCCGAGTGGTATCAGGAGCCGCCCGCGCCCGCGCAGGAGCGCAGCGGGTTCTACGTGGGGGTCGCGCGGTTGTGCTGACCCCCGCCCCTCACGGCTGCCGCAGCGGCTTGGCCATGCAGATGCTGCTGTCGTACGTCCGGTAGTGGCCGAACTTCACCTCGCAGACGGTGTAGCCGCACGAGGTGTACAGCGCGACGGCCTCCGGCTGCCGGTCGCCGGTCTCCAGGACCATCCTGGTCCGGCCCGCCGCCCGGGCGTCCTCCTCCAGGGCGGCCAGCATCCGTCGGGCCAGGCCCCTGCCGCGGCCCTCGGGGATCACGAACATCCGCTTGATCTCGGCGTCGCCGTCCTCGTAGCCCTCGTCGTTGAGGTACTGGGTCCGCCAGCCGCCGGTCGCCACCGGGCGGTCCCGCTCGTCGTAGGCGAGCAGATACAGACCGTGGGGCGGCACGAACATCGACGGGTCGAGCGGTGTGACATCGCCCTCGTCGCCGTAGCGCTCGGCGTATTCGAGCTGCACCTGGTCATTGAGTTTGACGGCGTCGGGGTGGTCGAAGGGCCGAGAATGAATAAGCATGCTGAGTATCGTATATCTGTGCGTGGGGTGGAGTAGGTACTGTTCGGGGATGCTGACCGTTACTTCTGTGAATGTTAATGGGCTTCGCGCCGCCGCCAAGAAGGGCTTCGTCGAGTGGCTGGCGGGGACCGACGCCGACGTGGTCTGCCTCCAGGAAGTGCGGGCCGAGCTCGCCCAGCTGCCCGAAGGGGTGGGCGCTCCCGAGGGCTGGCACACCGTCCACGCGCCCGCCGCCGCCAAGGGCCGCGCGGGCGTCTCGCTCTACTCGCGGCAGGCTCCGGAGCGCGTCCAGACCGGCTTCGGCGGCTTCGGGATCGCCGGGGCCGAGGAGTTCGACGCGAGCGGCCGGTACGTCGAGATCGACCTTCCCGGGGTGACCGTCGCGAGCCTCTACCTGCCCTCCGGCGAGGTCGGCACCGAGCGGCAGGACGAGAAGGAGCGCTTCATGGCCGCCTTCCTGCCCTACCTCCAGGGATTGAAGGAGAGGGCGGCGGCGGACGGCCGTGAGGTCGTGGTCTGCGGCGACTGGAACATCGCCCACCAGGAGGCCGACCTGAAGAACTGGAAGGCCAACCGCAAGAGCTCCGGCTTCCTCCCCGAGGAGCGGGCCTGGCTGACCCGGGTCCTGGAGGAGGCCGCGTACGTGGACGTCGTGCGGGCGCTGCACCCGGACGTCGAGGGGCCGTACAGCTGGTGGTCGTACCGGGGGCGCGCCTTCGACAACGACAGCGGCTGGCGCATCGACTACCAGATGGCGACCCCCGGGCTGGCCGGGCGCGCGGTGAAGGCCTGGGTGGAGCGGGCGGCCACACACGGCGAGCGGTGGAGCGACCACGCGCCCGTCACGGTCGTCTACGAGCGGTAGCCCCGTCACGGTCGTCTACGAGCGGTAGGCCCGTCGCGGTTGACTGCGGGCTGAAGTCCGGGCAGCCGGGTCGTTACGCCTTAGGAGGCTGCGTGCCGTCCTCGCGGCGCAGCCTCCGGTCCAGCGCCATCGACAGCTCCGCGTCCACCACCGCCCGGGCCAGCGGCCGCAGTTGGGCGGGTTCGGTCTCCTTCGTATGGGCATGCAGTACGCGTACGAAGATTTCGGCGAGCGCGTCCGCGTGCTCGCGGACGCGGCGGCCCGAGGAGAGCACCGTGGACAGCGGCACCCCTTCCCGTACGAGCTCGGCCGACACCTCCAGGAGGCGGCGGCTGATGTGCACGATCTCGTCCCCGTCGGTGGCGAGATAGCCCAGGTCCAGCGCGGTGGCGAGGTTCTCCGGAGTGACCTCGCCCTCGAAGTAGTCCGCGAGCTGCTCCGGGGTGAGGCGGACCGGGGTCTCCTCGGTCGGTTCGCCCAGGCCCAGCACCTCGGCGACATCGCGGCCGCTCTCGAAGGTGGCCGCCAGGTCGGCGATGCCGTTGAGGGTGTGGCCGCGCTCCAGCAGGCCTGCGATCGTTCGCAGCCGGGCCAGGTGGTGGTCGTCGTACCAGGCGATACGGCCCTCGCGGCGGGGCGGCGGGATCAGCCCGCGCTCGCGGTAGAAGCGCAGGGTCCGCACGGTGATGCCGGCCTCCTTGGCCAGCTCCTCCATGCGGTATTCGCGGTGCTCGCGTCCTTCAGCCACAGGGGCACCCTATGTTGTACCGCCGGTAACTTTCCTCGGTCTGCCCCCTACCCATCAGTACGGTCCTGCTCTACTCTCCGAACCATGCCAGTGATTGCTGGCACAGTCGCGTGACGTACCGCGGGAGGCGGCAGCATGGCCCAGCAGGAGCACGTACGTGTGGCGGTGATCGGAACCGGATTCGGGGGCCTGGGGGCCGCCGTCCGCCTGCGCCGCGAAGGCATCACCGATTTCGTCGTCCTGGAGCGCGCCGGATCGGTGGGCGGCACCTGGCGCGACAACAGCTATCCCGGCTGCGCCTGCGACGTACCGTCCCACCTCTACTCCTTCTCCTTCGCGCCCAACCCCGACTGGCCGCGCACCTTCTCCGGCCAGGAGCACATCCGGGCCTACCTGGAGCGCGTCGCCGACACCTTCGGACTCCGCCCGCACATCCGGCTGAACCACGAGGTGAAGCTGATGAGCTGGGACAAGGAGAACCTGTACTGGGTGATCGAGTCGGCCGACGGCTCCGTCCTGCGCGCGGATGTCGTCGTCTCCGCCACCGGGCCGCTCTCCGACCCCAAGATGCCCGACATACCCGGGCTCGACTCCTTCCCCGGCAAGGTCTTCCACTCCGCGCGCTGGGACCACGACTACGACCTGGCCGGCAAGCGCGTCGCGATGGTCGGCACGGGCGCGTCCGCGATCCAGATCGTCCCGGCGATACAGCCGAAGACCGCGAAGCTCACGCTCTTCCAGCGCACGCCGCCGTGGGTCATGCCGCGCATGGACCGCACCATCAGCAAGGCCGAGCGCGCGCTCCACCGGGCGATACCCGCCACGGGCACCGCACGCCGTGGACTGCTGTGGGGGATACGGGAGTTGCAGGTGAGCGCCTTCACCAAGCACCCCGACCAGCTGGGCCTGGTGGAGAAGCTGGCCAAGTCCAACATGGCGCGGGCCATCAAGGACCCGGCGCTGCGGGCCAAGCTGACCCCGGACTACCGCATCGGCTGCAAGCGGATCCTGCTCTCCAGTACCTACTACCCGGCGCTCGCCCAGCCCAATGTGGACGTGGTCGCCTCCGGGCTCAGCGAGATACGCGGCTCCACGGTGGTCGCCGCCGACGGCACCGAGGCCGAGGTCGACGCGATCATCTTCGGCACCGGCTTCCATGTGACGGACATGCCGATCGCGGAGCGGGTCGTCGGTGCGGAGGGGATGACCCTCGCCGAGACCTGGAAGGACGGGATGAACTCGCTGCGCGGCGCGACCGCCTCCGGGTTCCCCAACTGGATGACGATCATCGGCCCCAACACCGGGCTCGGCAACTCCTCCATGATCCTGATGATCGAGTCCCAGCTGAACTACATGGCCGACTACCTGCGCCAGGTGAACGTGCTGGGCGGCCGTGCCGCGCTCGACGCCCGGGACGTCGCCGTCACCGCGTGGAACGACAAGGTGCAGGAGCGGATGAAGCGCACGGTCTGGAACACCGGCGGCTGCACCAGCTGGTACCTGGACGCGGAGGGCCGCAACACCACGGTCTGGCCGGGCACGACGGGTGAGTTCCGGCGGCAGACGCGTTCGGTGGACCTCGCGGAGTACGACGTGATCCGGGCCGGTGGGGCGGGCGGTGCGCAGCGGGGTGTCGGAGCCGGGCGCGTACCGGAGCAGCCCGGCCGGACCGACCGCGAGAGCGTGACCACCGCCGTGTCGGAAGCCGGGCCCGTCGCCGAGGAGGCCACGCGATGAGCCGGCTCCTGCACCGCGACACCGTACCGCCCGTGCCTGCCGCCGAGTTGACCGTACGGTCGGCCGACGGGTCGCGGATCCACGTCGAACTGCACGGCCCCGAGGACGCGCCCGCCGTCCTCCTGGCCCACGGCTGGACCTGCAACACCCGCTTCTGGGACGCCCAGATCCGCGACCTGGCCGCCGACCACCGGGTCATCGCCTACGACCAGCGCGGCCACGGGCTCACCCCCGAGCCGGGCCCCGGCGGCTACAGCACGAACGCGCTGGCCGACGACCTCGAAGCGGTGCTCGCCGGGACGCTCGCGCCGGGCCGCAAGGCGGTGCTCGCCGGGCACTCCATGGGCGGGATGACGGTGATGGCCGCGGCCGCCCGCCCCGGAGTGCGCGAGCACGCCGCCGCCGTCCTGCTCTGTTCCACCGGAGTTACGCGGCTGACCGCCGAGGCCCTGGTCCTGCCGTTCCGTGCGGGTGCGCTGCGGACCCGGCTGACCGCCGCCGTACTGGGCGCGAAAGCGCCCCTGGGGCCGGTGAACCCGGTCTCCAGGAAGATTCTCAAGTACGCGACGATGGGGCGGGGTTCGGCTCCGGACCGGGTGGACGCCTGCGCCCGGATCGTGCACGCCTGCCCGCGCCGGGCCCGGGTGGAGTGGGGCCATGTCCTCGCCGAGCTGGACCTTGAGGTGAGCGTACGGGAGTTGCGGGTGCCGACCGCGGTGATCGCCGGCACGGACGACCGGCTGACCCCGCCGGTCCACGCGCGGGCCATCGCGGACGCCCTGCCGGTCGGCCTTGGTCTGACCGAGTTGACGGGCATGGGACACATGACGCCGGTCGAGGCCCCGGAGGCCGTCTCGGCGAAAATCAGGGAGCTGGTCACCCGGTACGTCAGCACGGGAGCGGACGCCAGGGGGAACGCCTCCCCGGCCGAGAAGGAGGACGTCGCATGAGCGGCAAGCGGAATCTGGAGGGCCAGGTCGTCGTCGTCACCGGCGCGGCCCGGGGCGTGGGCGAACTGCTCGCCCGCAAGCTGTCCGCACGCGGGGCGACCCTCGCGCTCGTCGGCCTGGAGCCGGACGAGCTGAAGCACGTCTCCGAGCGGCTGCACGGCGAGAGCGACCACTGGTTCGCCGACGTCACCGACCACGAGGCGATGGCGCAGGTGGCGCGCGAGGTCAAGGAGCGGTTCGGCAAGGTCGACGTGGTCGTCGCCAACGCGGGCGTCGCCGCGGGCGGCCCGTTCGCCGACTCCGACCCGGACGCCTGGCGGCGGGTCATCGAGGTCAACCTCATCGGCGGCGCGGTCACCGGGCGGGCCTTCCTGCCGGTGCTGATGGAGAGCCGCGGCTACTTCCTGCAGATAGCGTCACTGGCCGCGATCACGCCGGCCCCGATGATGACCGCGTACTGCGCGTCCAAGTCGGGCGTCGAGGCCTTCGCGCACAGCCTGCGCGCCGAGGTCGGCTACAAGGGCGTCAAGGTCGGCGTCGGCTACCTCTCCTGGACCGACACCGACATGGTGCGCGGTGCGGACCAGGACGACGTGATGCGCGAGCTGCGGCAGCGGCTGCCGTGGCCGATGAACCGCACGTACCCGCTCGGCCCGGCCGTCGACCGGATCGTGGACGGCATCGCGCGCCGCTCCCCGCATGTGTACGCGCAGTGGTGGCTGCGCGGGATGCAGTCGGTCCGGGGCTACCTGCCCTCGGTCATCGCGATCGGCGGACAGCGCGAGATGCGGCGCTTCGAACCGCGCCTGCACACCGTGTCCAAGGGGCTGGTGGGGGCCGGGGGAGCGGCGGACCAGGACGTGCGGGCGGAGCGGGTGGACCGGGCGTAAGGGGTGGGCCCGGTGATGCGTCATGGTGGCGCGTCAGGGGGTGTGTCACGGTGGGTAGTGGTCCGAAATGCGCGGGATGTCGGGGCGTGTAACGCTGAGCACGGCCCCGCTGGGGCCGTCCCCACACCCCTCCCACGCATCCCACAGGAGTGAACAGCATGGGTATCGCAGACCAGTTCAAGGACAAGGCGCAGGAGCTCGCCGACCAGGCCAAGCAGAAGGCCGGTCAGGGCAAGGACGAGGCCCAGGACCGGGCCTCCCAGGCTCGCGACCAGCGGTCGGACTCCTCCTCGGGCATGAAGGACCGTGCCCAGGACGCGAAGGACCAGGCGCGCGAGCGTTTTGACCGTTGACGGTCGTTGAGGTGTGACGCGTACGTGCTGCGGTCAGCGCGTGCGTACGCGTCGCGTCAGGAGGCGCATCCGGGCAACCGGGTGCGCCTCCTTCTTGTGCGGGGGCCGCCGTGGGCGCGGGCTTGGTGGGTGTCGGGCCGGCCGGGGCTCATTCAAGCCCGTCCGGCGATTGAGGACGTCTGTGAGCCGCGCCGACACGCGTCAGGGCACCAGGTCCTCGCGCGTCCGGCCTTCGCAGGGGCGGGCGTTGGCGGCGGCGCGAGGGCCGAGCGGGACGCCGTTGGTGCGCAGTACGTCGCGGACGTCCAGGACCAGGCTGAAGCCCTCGTGGTTGCGGTCCTCGCCCTGCTCGTCCCACGCTCGCTGTTCGGCCTCGACGGCCGTGCGGTCCTCCGCGAAGACCCGGTCCGTGAAGTGCCGGATGAACGGCCACGCCACGTTCAGGGCGGCGGGAATCCTCGGCTTCTCGATCATGAGCAGCCCGTACGCGTGGCAGACGCGCTGCTCCGCGTCCTCGGGCACGTACACCGCCCACAGGCGCAGCGCCGGGTGGTCGGCCTTCTCCGGGACCAGGTCCAGCGTCTGGTTCCTGATGCCGATACGGATTTTCCGGCGAGGTCCAGTGCGGCCGCTGCCGTATAGGCCGGGCAATTCCCGTTCGCCGTCCAGTTCGTTTCGATCACCCGGATGTAGCGTCGGATCTCGGCGTCCAGAGAGAGTTTCCCCCCGATTCCTGCACTGCCGTCGCAAGGTCGATCAGTCGAACGGCCGGGCCGCTGGAGAACAGGCCGACAATCGACAGCTCCACGGCCTTCACCGATTCCTCGGCGGCAGCGGCGGCTTTCGCAGGTCCGGGGCCGTGTCGTACGACGGGGGTGTCGACGCCGGGTGGGCGGCCAGGAGGTCCAGGGCCAGGCGGACCGCGTCGTCCAGGACCGCGTAGCGGCCCTCCGCCCAGTCCAGGGGGGTGCGCAGGGCCTCCACGTCCGGTTCGACGCCGTGGTTCTCCACCGACCAGCCGTACGTGTCGAACCAGGCCGCGTTCATCGGCACCGTGATCACCGTGCCGTCGCCCAGCCGGTGGCGGCCGGTCATGCCGACCACGCCGCCCCAGGTGCGCTGGCCCACCACCGGGCCCAGCTTCAGCAGCCGGAACGCGGCGGTGATCATGTCACCGTCGGAGGAGGTCGCCTCGTCGGCCAGGGCGACCACCGGGCCCCTCGGTGCGTTGGACGCGTAGCTCACCGCCTGCGCGTTGCGGGTCAGGTCCCAGCCGAGGATCTTGCGGGTGAGCTTCTCCACGACCAGCTCGCTGATGTGGCCGCCCGCGTTGCCCCTTACGTCGACGATCAGGGCGGGGCGGGAGACCTCCAGGCGCAGGTCCCGGTTGAACTGGGCCCAGCCCGAGCCGCCCATGTCCGGGATGTGCAGGTAGCCGCACTTTCCGCCGCTCAACTCCCGTACGACATCACGGCGTTTGGCCACCCAGTCCTGGTAGCGCAGCGGGCGCTCGTCGACCAGGGGCATGATCGCCACCCGCCGGGAGGGGCCGCCGCCGGCCGGGGAGAAGGTCAGTTCCACTGTTGTGCCGCCGGCCGCCGTCAGTAGCGGGTACGGGCCCGCCGCCGGGTCCACCGGGCGGCCGTCCACGTGGGTGAGGACCGCGCCCTCCCTGATCCCCGTACCCGCCAGCGGTGAGCGTGCCTTGGAGTCCGAGGAGTCGCCGGGCAGGATGCGCTGGATCGTCCAAGCACCGTCCCTGCACACCAGGTTGGCCCCCAGCAGGCCGATCGCCCGCTGGTAGTGCGGCGGGCCCTCGTTGCGGCGGGCGGGGGAGACGTACGCGTGCGAGGTGCCCAGCTCGCCCAGCACCTCGCGCAGCAGATCCGCGAACTCGTCGGGGGACGCGACCCGTTCGACCAGCGGACGGTACTGGTCCAGTACGCCGTCCCAGTCGATGCCGCACATGTCCGGCTCCCAGAAGTAGGAGCGGATGACGCGGCCCGCCTCGCCGTACGCCTGCCGCCACTCCGCCCCCGGGTCGACCTCGTGCAGGATGCGGCGCAGGTCCAGGAAGACCGTGGAGTCGCCGTCGCCCGGTTCGGTGGCGGGCAGGGCGCGCAGTTCGCCGTCGTCCATCACGACCAGGCGGGACGCGTCGCCGCTGACCGCGAACCAGTCGAGGTGGTCGACCAGTTCGGTCTTCCGCGCCTTCGCGATGTTGAAGTGCTCCAGGGTCGGCCGCCCCGACATGTCGGCCGGGTTGGCGAACGTCTCGCCCAGCGCCCCGGAGATCGGCCAGCGCAGCCATACCAGGCCGCCGCCGCTCACGGGAGCGAGCGCCGAGTATTTGGAGGCGGAGACCGGGAACGGCGTCACCCGGCTCTCCAGGCCCTCGAACTCGACCATGACCGTGGACCCCTCCGACGTACCCCCGTCCGGTACGTCCACCGGGTCCAGGCCGCCCGCAGCCGGGCGCCCGTCCGGGGAGAGCGCGAAGGGGGAGGGGGTGGCGGAGGAGAGCGGGACCAGGTACGGGCGGCAGCCGAGCGGGAAGGACAGGTCGCCGGTGTGGACGTCGTACACCGGGTCGAAGCCGCGCCAGGAGAGGAACGCCAGATAGCGGCCGTCGTCCGTGAAGACCGGGTTCTCGTCCTCGAAGCGGCCGTTGGTGACATCCACGATCACCGGCGCGCCGGGGCCGGAGATCCGGGCCAGCTTGATCTGCCGTAGCGAGCGGCCGACGCCCGGGTGCGACCAGGTCAGCCAGTCGCCGTCGGGGGAGAAGGCCAGGTCGCGTACCGGACCGTTCACCGAGCGGATCACCTCGGTGAGGCCGGGGTGCTCGTCGACCGGGGCCGCGCTGTCCGGGGCCGCCGCGCCGGTGGCCGCGTGGAGGTCGGCCCGGGTCGAGCCGCTCGGTGCCTTCTCCTCGGGCTCCAGGGGCTCCGCCTCCGGCTCGGCCGTATCCAGGAGCAGCAGGCGGCCGTCGTTCGACGCGATGGCGAGGCGTTCGCCCTCCGGGTCGGAGATCATCTCCTGCACCCGGCCCAGCTGCCCGGTGGCCAGCCTGCGCGGCGGGCGGTCGCCGCTGGCGCGCGGCAGGTAGGCGATCTCGACCGCGTCCGGGCCGTCCGCGTCGGTGACGTACGCGACCTGCCCGCCGCTGCCGAGCATCTCCGGCAGCCGCACCCGTACGCCCGGGGTGTCGGCGATGGTGCGGGCGGGGCCGTCGCGGTGGGTGAGCCAATAGAGGCTGCCGCGTACGGTGACGGCGCTGGCCCGGCCCGTCTCGTCGACGGAGAGCGAGTCGACGTTGCTGGCGGCCGGCACCTGGTGGACGCGCCGTCCGGTGCGCGGGCCCCCGAGGCGTACCTCCAGCTTGCGCGGGGTGGCGTCGGGCGACTCCAGGTCCTCGACCAGCCACAGGTCGCCGGCGCACTGGTAGATCACCCGGTGGCCGTCGCTGGAGGCGTTACGGGCGTAGAAGGCGTCGTGGTCGGTGTGCCGGCGCAGGTCGGTGCCGTCCGTCCGGCAGGAGTAGAGGTTGCCGACGCCCTGGTGGTCGGAGAGGAACGCGATGCGGCGGCCGACGAACATTGGGTTGGCGAGGTGCCCGTCGATGTCCGGGAGCAGGCGTTCCCCGTGCAGCCACAGGCGGCCCATGGCCCCGCCCCGGTAACGCTTCCAGGCGGCCGGCTCGTGCGGGGGCGTCCCGGTGAGGAGCAGGGTGCGGCGCTCGCCGTCGATGTCGGCGACCGCGATGTCGGAGACCGGGCCCCACGGGAGCCGGCCGCCGGGGCCGCCGTCGGTGGGGACGCTGTAGGCCCAGGAGAAGTACGAGAACGGCTGGTTGTGCGAGGAGACGGCGAGGATGTGGCTGGAGTCGGCCGGATCGGGGGTCCAGCCGCAGACCCGGGCGTCCGTCGACCCCCAGTGGGTGAGCCGACGGGCCGGGCCGCCGGCCACCGGGGCGAGGTGGATCTCGGGGTCCAGGGTGCGCCAGGTCGTGTAGGCGATGGAGTCGCCGTCGGGCGAGAAGCGTGGATGGCTCACCCGGGTCCGGTCGACGGTCACCCGCCAGGCCCGTCCCGGCCGGTGCCCCGCGGCGGCCAGGGGGGCGACCCAGAGGTCGTCCTCGGCCGCGAAGCACAGCAAGTCCTGGTGGAGGTGCGGGAAACGGAGATACGCGACGTCGTCACTCACCCCCCAATGTTTTCGGTGCGCGGGGCCCGGGGCAACTTGTGGTGCAGGACACAAGCGAAACGATTTCGTTTCGCTGGAGGGTGGGAGTACGATTCAGGTGTACGAAACGGTTTCGTTCGATGCTGAGTGAGGCCGTCGGCAGGAAAGAACGAGCGCGAAGGAGGTCGGCACATGGCACGCACCAGGCTGACCCCCGAGCGTGAGGGCGAACTCTACGAGGCCGTCCTCGACCTGCTCCGCGAGGTCGGTTACGACGCCCTGACCATGGACGCCGTCGCCGCCCGTACCCGTTCGAGCAAGGCCACCCTCTACCGTCAGTGGGGCTCCAAGCCCGAGCTGGTCGCGAGGGCGCTCCGGCACAACAAGCCGGGCGACCTGTCGGACATCGACACCGGCTCGCTGCGCGGTGACTTCCACGCCGTGCTGAGCCGGACCGACGACTGCCAGATGGAGAAGGACGCCGCGCTGATGCGGGGTCTGAGCCATGCCGTCCATGAGCACCCCGAGCTGCTCCAGGCCCTGCGTGAGCTGCTGATCGAACCGGAGATGACCGGCTTCGACCAGATGCTGCAACGGGCGGTGGACCGGGGTGAGCTGCGTCCGGACAATCCGGCGCTGAAGTACATCCCGCACATGCTGGTCGGCGCGCTGGCCGCCCGGCAGCTGATCGAGGACCGCCCGGTCGATCAGGCGTTCCTCATGGATTACGTGGACTCCGTGGTTCTCCCCGCCCTCGGCGTCTGACGTCCCCGCACCACCCACCCGCACGGCCCTCTCCCCGAAGCTCCACCTGACACGCCGCTCTCGTCGTCGGGCTGGTTCCTCACGCCCAATTCCACTCATACGACCTGACCGGGAGTACGCCCCCGTGGCCACTTTCCTCTACAAGCTCGGACGGCTCACCTTCCGCCGCCGCGGCTTCGTCGCCCTCATCTGGGTGGCGTTGCTGGCGGTCGCCGGAATCGGTGCGGCCACCGCGTCCACCGCCACCTCAAGTTCCTTCTCCATCCCCGGTACGGAGGCGCAGCGCGCCTTCGACCTGCTGGAAGAGCGCAACCCCGGCGGCAGTGCCGACGGCGCGACCGCCCGGGTCGTCTTCCAGGCGCCCGAGGGCGAGAAGGTGACCGACGCCGAGAACAAGCGCGAGATCACCGGGATCGTCAAGGAGTTGCAGTCCGGCTCGGACCAGATCGCGATGGTCGCCGACCCCTTCCAGCAGAAGGCGGTGAGCCAGAACGGCTCGACGGCGTACATCTCGGTCTCCTACAAGGTCAACTCCATGGAGCTGACCGACGCGACCCGGGACGCCCTGGAGGACGCGGGCAAGGACGCGCAGAACAGCGGCATGAAGGTGGAGATCGGCGGTGACGCCCTCCAGGTCATGCCGCACACCGGGACCGCCGAGATCATCGGCGTCGCCATCGCGGCCGTCGTCCTCGTCATCACCTTCGGTTCTCTGATCGCGGCGGGGCTGCCGCTGGTGACCGCGCTCGTCGGGGTCGGCATCGGGGTCTCCACGATCACCGCGCTGGCCAGCGTGATGGACCTGGGCTCCACCACCTCGATCCTCGCCATGATGATCGGCCTCGCGGTCGGCATCGACTACGCCCTCTTCATCGTCTCCCGCTACCGCGCCGAACTGGCGGAGGGCCGGGAGCGCGAGGAAGCCGCCGGGCGGGCCGTGGGCACCGCCGGATCCGCGGTCGTCTTCGCGGGCCTGACCGTGGTCATCGCCCTGGCCGGCCTCGCCGTCGTCAACATCCCGATGCTGACGAAGATGGGCCTCGCCGCCGCCGGTACGGTCGCCATCGCCGTCCTCATCGCGCTCACCCTCGTCCCGGCCGCCCTCGGCTTCGCGGGCAAGCGGATCATGGGGCGCAAGGCGCGTAAGGCCGCCGAGGCGGAGAAGAGCCCCGAGGCCAAGCCCAACATGGGCACCCGCTGGGCGCGGTTCGTGCTGCGCAAGCCGGTCTGGGTGATGCTCGTCGGCGTCCTCGGCCTCGGCATCGTCGCCGTACCGGCCGCCTCGCTGGAGATGGGCCTGCCCGACGACGGCGCCCAGCCGAAGTCGACCACGCAGCGCCAGGCGTACGACATGCTCTCGGACGGCTTCGGCCCCGGGTTCAACGGTCCGCTGATGACCGTCGTCGACATCAAGAACAGCTCCGACGGCAAGGCCGCGGCCAACCGGGTCGCCGAGGAGATCGAGGCGCTCGGCGTCAGCGCCGTCCTCCCGCCCGCCTTCAACAAGGCCGGCGACACCGCGACGATCACGGTCATCCCGAAGGACCGCCCGTCCTCCCACGCCACGGAGGAGGTCGTCCACGACATCCGTGACGCGGGCAAGGACATCAAGGCCGACACCGGGGCCGAGGTCCTGGTCACCGGCGCCACCGCGATGAACATCGACTTCTCGCAGAAGATGAACGACGCGCTGCTGCCCTACCTGGCGCTCGTCGTCGGCCTCGCGTTCCTGCTGCTGATGCTGGTCTTCCGCTCGATCCTCGTCCCGCTGAAGGCGGCCCTGGGCTTCCTGCTCTCGGTGGTCGCGGCTCTCGGTGCGGTCGTCGCGGTCTTCCAGTGGGGCTGGCTCGGCTCGCTCTTCGGCGTCGAGCAGACCGGTCCGATCATGAGCATGATGCCG
The DNA here is from genome assembly GCF_042723425.1 of Streptomyces sp. NPDC058375. NCBI lineage: Bacteria > Bacillati > Actinomycetota > Actinomycetes > Kitasatosporales > Streptomycetaceae > Streptomyces > Streptomyces sp. NPDC058375. The sequence goes on from NZ_JBHXJG010000128.1 coordinate 15,007, forward strand.
ATCTTCATGGTCGGTGTGGTCTTCGGTCTCGCGATGGACTACGAGGTCTTCCTCGTCACCCGGATGCGCGAGGCGTACGTCCACGGCGAGAGCCCGGGCCAGGCCGTCGTCACCGGCTTCAAGCACGGCGCACGGGTGGTCACGGCCGCGGCCGTGATCATGATGGCGGTCTTCTCCGGCTTCATCGGCTCCAGCGAGCAGATGATCAAGATGATCGGCTTCTCGCTCGCCATCGCCGTCCTCTTCGACGCCTTCGTGGTGCGCATGGCGATCGTGCCCGCGGTCCTGGCTCTGCTCGGCAAGAAGGCCTGGTGGCTGCCGCGCTGGCTGGACCGGGCGCTGCCCAACGTGGACGTGGAGGGCGAGAAGCTGCAGCAGCAGCTGGCCGACGAGCCCGGTTCCGCCGGGTCCGGTGATGGCGGCGGCGAGGGTGAGCGTGAACTCGTCCGCGTCTGACCCGTCCGGACGGTGAAGACTCCGGGGTCCGCGTCTGAGCGGAGCGCGGCCCCGGAAGCGCCGGTTACCTGTGGGGACGGGGACCGGGGCACTGCGAAAGCCCCCGTGCCAACGGCACGGGGGCTTTCCGCGCGTCTGCGGAACGCTGCTCAGCCGCGGGCCGGCTGGGCGCCCCGGTCTGGGCGGGCGGCGGCGGTGGTGGTGGTGGTCGTGCGGGACGGCGGCTGTGGTTCGCGGCCCGCGTCCGGCGGTGTGGCCGGCGAGGCCGGTGTCTGCGCGCGGGTGCGGGCGAGGAAGCGGATCAGCGTCCGGATCTCGAACTGGAACACCTCGACCCCGTCCGTCGAGTGCAGCTCCACGATCAGCTGCGTACGGCCGCACGGCCAGATGCGGACGGCGCCGCGCTCGATCGGGGTGCGCAGGCCGCGTTCCAGGAGGTCGCGGCCGAAGGCCCAGTCGGTGCCGTCGGGCAGCCCTATGTGGACGGTGCGCCGTTCGTCGGCCGGGTCGTAGCGCAGGTCGACGGGGACCGGGCGGGTCAGAGGGCCATCGGTGATGAGCCGGGCGCGTGCATGTACTTCGATCACTGGGGACATAGGCCGGCTCCTCCTATATGTGTAGCTCTGTTCTCTAATGTCCCATATTTCGCAGAAGCGGCACGGTGAGCGCGCATTTCCTCGCTCTGCCTTTGCTGGTGCTCTTGCGCATGGTTCGCAGGAGAGCCCGCATCACCTCTCCTTCGGGCAGCGCCGCCGCGTCGCCGTGGCCACCGTCCTCGCGACGGACCCGGAGATCCTCGTCCTGGACGAGCCCTCGTCCAACCCGGACCCGGCCTCCCGCCGCGAACTGGCGGACATCCTGCGCTCGTTGGACGTCACCGTGCTGATGGTCACCCACGACCTGCCGTACGCCCTGGAGCTCTGCCCGCGCGCCGTCATCCTCAGCGAGGGCGTCCGCCGACGACCGTACGCAGGACCTCCTCCGCGACGAGAAGCTGATGCGCTCCCACCGGCTGGAACTGCCGTTCGGCTTCGACCCGAGCACGGTCGGCGTTCCGTCACCGTAGCTAGATTCCGTCACCGTAAACAGATGGTGACAGCCCGGTGGTCACGGCGACCCGCCCCCCGAACACCCCGCCGGGACGTGCACCATGGGGGGATGAGCGGGAGCGCGGGAGTGAGCACGGCGGGTTCGGGCGCGGAAGCGGAATCCGGCACGGAGGCAGCAGCGACCACGGATGTGGCCGTGACCGTCGACGTACGGGGCACGGTGGCGCCCGGATACGAACCGGTCGCGGACGCCTTCGTCCGTAACTTCGAACAGCGCGGCGAGCGCGGCGCGGCCGTCGCCGTCTACCGCCACGGGCGCAAGGTCGTCGACCTGTGGGCCGGTACGAGGGACGTCGACGGCACCGAACCGTGGGCCGTCGACACCGTCCAGATCGTCCGCTCGGCCGGCAAGGGCATCGCCGCCGCCGTCCCGCTCCTGCTCCACCAGCGCGGACAGGTCGACCTGGACGCCCCGGTCTCCACCTACTGGCCGGAGTTCAAGGCGAACGGCAAGGAACGCGTCCTGGTCCGCGACCTCCTCGCCCACCGGGCCGGGATCCCCGCCCTGGACACCGCCCTCACCCCCGCCGAGGCTGCCGACGGGGTCTCCGGCCCGGCGGCCGTCGCCGCCCAGCGCCCGCAGTGGGAGCCCGGCACGGACCACGGCTACCACGCCCAGACCTACAGCTGGCTGATCGGCGAACTGGTCCGCCGCGCCACCGGCCGCACCATCGGCCGCTGGATCGCCGAGGAGATCGCCCGCCCGCTCGGCCTCGACTTCTGGTTCGGGCTTCCCGCCGACGAGGCCCACCGCATCGGCCGTATCGGCCCCGTGGAGCCCCCGGCCGCGGCCGGGGCGTCGGGCGCCCTGCGCGTACGCCCCAAACGCTCCGTCGTCGAGGCCTACCGCGACCCGGACTCGCTCACCCGGCGGGCGTTCGGTGCGATCGACCCGTTCCCCGACGAGAACGACCTCGCCTACCGCGCGGCCGAACTCCCCGCGTCGGGCGGCGTCGCGACCGCCCGGGGGCTGGCCCGCTGCTACGCCGCGATGATCGGCCCGGTCGACGGCCACCGCCGCCTGTTCGCCCCCGCCACGCTCACCCTGGCCCGCACGGAGGAATCGGCGGGCCCGGACCGGGTGCTGGTCGTCAACACCCGTTTCGGCCTGGGCTACATGCTGCACGGGCCGGCCGCCCCGCTGCTGGGCCCGGGCTCGTTCGGCCACCCGGGGCGCGGCGGCTCGCTCGGCTTCGCCGACCCCGAGTCCGGCATCGCGCTCGGCTATGTGACCAACGGCCTCCAGAAGGGTGTGACGGCCGACCCCCGTGCCCAGGCGCTGGTCAGGGCAGTACGGTCGGCGCTATGACACCTGTGACACCCGGGACTTCGGCCCGCTTCGACGGATACAGCGTCCTGATCACCGCCGCCGGCCAGGGCATCGGCGCGGAAACAGCCCACCGCCTGGCAGCGGAAGGGGCATCGGTCCTCGTCACCGACCTCGACGCGAAGCGCGCGTCGGACACGGCGGCGGCGGTACGCGAGGCCGGCGGCACCGCCGCCTCCCTCGCCTGCGACGTGGCGGACCGGACGGCGGTCGAGGCGGCCGTGGCGTACGCGGTCGAGACCTTCGGTCGGCTGGACGTCCTGGTCAACAACGCGTACGCGGCGAGCAACGACGCCGAACTCTTCGAGGACGAGAGCGACGAGGGGTGGGAACGCGACCTGGACATCACCCTCTCCGGCCCGTTCCGCTGCGCACGCGCCGCCCTGCCGCACCTGGTCGCCTCCGGCCGGGGGGCGATCGTCACCATCGGCTCGGTCAACGGCGAACAGGACTTCGGCGGCCATGCGTACAGCGCGGCCAAGGCGGGCCTGGCCAGCCTGACCCGTACGCTCGCGGGCCACGCCGGACCGCGCGGCGTACGCGTCAACCTGGTCGCCCCCGGCACGATCCGCACCGACGCCTGGGCGGGCCGCGACGCCGAGTTGGCCCGGGCGGCGGCCCTCTACCCGCTCGGCCGCATCGGCACCCCCGAGGACATCGCGTCGGCCGTCGCCTTCCTCGCCTCCGCCGACGCGGCCTGGATCACCGGGACGACGCTGCGCGTGGACGGTGGCATCCTCGCCGTGAACACGGGCTTCCGGCAGGCGATGGCGCAGCCGTAAACCCGTGGCCGCGCCAAGCCGGGGCGACCTACCCTGCGCGGATGATCGACCACGGACACACCGACAGAACCGGCCGCCCCGTCACCCTCCACGAGGTGGACGCGGACAACTGGCGGGCGGTCGCCGACAGCGCACCCCGCGACGACCAACGCGACTGGGTTCCGGCCCTGGCCGCCCGCTACCTCGTGCTGACGAGCCGCGAGGACACCTGGCACTCCCTGGCGGTGCTCGCCGGTGACGAGGTGACCGGGCACATCATGTGGGGCCGGGACGAGGACGGGTCGCACTGGATCGGCGGCATGCTGATCGACGCCGCCCACCAGGGCGCGGGCATCGGCCGCGCAGCCGTACGGACCTTGGCGGCCTGGCTGTCGGCCCGCGAGCCCGGCACCGCCGTACGCCTCTCGTACGCCCCGGAGAACGAGGCGGCCGCCCACCTGTACGCCGCGCTCGGCTTCCGGCCGACGGGGGTGGAGGAGGACGGGGAGATCGTGGCGGAGTGGACGTAGCGGCGGCGAAGTGAGTGCTCGTGCCGTCGGCCGCGCTTCTACGTCGCCGGGCCGAGCATCATCAACATCTCCGGGTCGGGCACGGGGGTGAACCCGACCTTGCCGTACAGCTCGTGGGCGTCGAGCGTGGCGAGCAGGGTGCGTTTGAGTTCGTACGGGGTGAGGTGGTCGCGGACGGCGGTCGCCAGCCGTACGCCGAGACCCCGGCCGCGATGCGCGGGATCCACGTAGACGTCGCAGAGCCAGGCGAAGGTGGCGTGGTCCGTGACGACCCGGGCGTAGGCGACCTGCGCGCCTTCGCCGTCGTACACGCCGAAGTTGAGCGACCCGCGCATGGACCGCTCGACCAGGTCCCGGCTGCGGCCGAGCGCCCAGAAGGCGTCGGTGGAGAGCCAGTGGTGCACGAGGTCGATGTCGACGCGGTCCGGATCGGTGTCGATCTCGTATCCGGCTTCGCTGTCTCGGGCGGTAGTCATGGGTCTGGATGGTAGCCACCGGCGATCTCGGCTCGCGGCACGGCCGCTCAGGCGGCGGCCCGCGCGTATGCGGCTCGGCAGGCGCGGGTTTCGCGGCAGTCGCGGCAGTGGCCTGGGGTGGGGGAGCGGAAGGCGCGTTCGCAGTCGTCGCAGGTCTGGAAGGGCGTGACGGTGATACGGGGACGAGCGAGCGCGGCGAGGTCGTCGACGCCGGGAGGTGCGGGCGGGAGCAGCTCGGTGAGCCGGTAGGTGAGCAGCTTGACCGGGTGCTTGAGGGGGTGGGGCGGGTCATCGGTCAGGGCACGGCGGATGGCGTCCGGACGGGCTGCGCGTTCGAGCCAGGCCGCCACTCCGGGAACCAGCCGACGGACGTCGTCCTCGGACAGGAAGAACTGGGGTGCGTGGCGGTGCAGATCGCCGAGGAGCACGGTGGCGGCGCGGTCGAGTTCCGGGGTGAGTTGGCTGGGCTGGGGGAGGGGCGGACGCGGCGGCTTGGGCGCGGTCGGGGGTGGTACGCGCGGCACGAAGAGCGGGGCTGACGGCGCGGGCGATGGCAGAACGGGCGGGGTCACGGGGGCCTCCGGCGCGGGCGGCGCAGCCGTCGGAATGCGTACGGGGTCAGGCGCGGGCACCTGAGTGTGTACGGGCACGGGTACAGGCGCAGGCACCTGCACGGGGGCGGGCGCGGGTGCCTCCGCTGCCGGGCGGCGAGGGTGCAGCAGCGCGGCGGGCTGGTTGCAGAAGACGGTGCGGGTGATGATCCGGCCACTGGGCAGTCGGTCGCGGACGCGTTGCAGGTAGCCGTGGGCTTCGAGTTCGCGCAGGGCGGCGGCGATGCGCTTCTCGCCTTCCTTGCAGCGGGCGGCGAGTGCCTTGATGCTGACCTCGGTGCCTTGGGGCAGGGACTGGATGCGTACGGCGATGCCGACGGCGGTGCAGCTGAGGTCGGGGTGCTGGGCGAGGTGGTTGCCGACGACGGTGAAGCGGTCGGTGTGCGGGAGGGTGATGTGGATGACGCC
>NZ_JBHXJG010000129.1:0-20646 GCF_042723425.1 Streptomyces sp. NPDC058375
CAGCCGTTCCACTGCGCCCCGCCCCGGTCCTCAGCCGGTGGCCGCAGCCGTGGCCGTGGCCGGGTCGCTGACCCCGGCGGCCCCCGTCTCGACATGACCGGCGAAGCGGCGCAGGAAGACCGGGTCGCCCTCGGCCGTGACGGACACGTCGTACCAGCGCTTGCCCGCGCGCAGGTCCACGGTGCGCGACACGGTGGCGCCGGGCCGGACGGTGACCGTCTGCTCCGCTCCCCCGTAGGCGTCGGCGTTGGCGAGGGTGAGCCGGACCTCGGTGTCGCCGCGGTTGGTGAGGGTCACGTCGAGGTTGCCGCTCCCGTCGTTGTGCCGCGCGGTGACCTCGGGTCCGAGGACGGAACCGGGGCTCCTGAACGTACGGAGGAAGCCGTTCGGGCCGTGGACCGTGAGGTCGTGGGTGCCGCCGGAGTAGGCGGAGTTCCAGGCGTCCGCCACCGTCCTGCCCGCCTCGGCGGTGTACGTCCACGGGGCGTCGGTCCGGTTGCCGGAGGTGACGTAGAACTGCGCGCCGGCCGCCGTCCCCGGGCTGAAGGTGAGCGCGATCTTCCCGGTGCCGGTGTCGACCGCGGAGTCGACGTACGGGGCGTACGGGAGCGGCCGGGCGGGGCGGCTGCCCGGCTCCTGCTTCGGCAGGGATCCGACGGCGGGCGGGGTGGGCCGGTAGTCGGGGTGCCGCTCGCGGTCCGGCGGCTCGTAGGCGGTGGTGTCCGGCAGGTCGTCCGGGGCGGGCTCGGTGGACGCGAAGTCGAAGGCGGAGGTCAGGTCGCCGCAGATGGCACGCCGCCATGGTGAGATGTTCGGCTCCCGCACCCCGAAGCGCTGCTCCATGAAGCGGAGCACCGAGGTGTGGTCGAAGGTCTCGGAGCAGACGTAACCGCCGGTGCTCCAGGGCGAGACGACCAGCATCGGGACGCGCGGGCCGAGTCCGTAGACACCGGGGCCGTACGAGGAGCCGCCCGCGTACACCTCGGTGGAGGTGTCGGCCGTGGACAGGCCCTGGTTCGCGGAGGTCGGCGGGTAGGGCGGTACGACATGGTCGAAGAAGCCGTCGTTCTCGTCGTACGTGATGAAAAGGGCGGTCCGGCTCCACACCTCGGGGTCGGACGTCAGCGCGTCCAGGAGACGGGCGATGTACCAGGCGCCGTAGTTCGACGGGAAGTTGGAGTGCTCGGTGAAGGCCTCCGGTGCGGCGACCCAGGAGATCTGCGGCAGCTTCCCGTTCTTGACGTCGGCGGCGATCCCGTCGAAGTAGTCGTCGCCGTCGGCCACGTTCGTACCGGTGCGCGCCTTGTCGTACAGCGGGTTGCCGGGCTGGGCGTTGCGGTACTCGTTGAAGTAGAGGAGCGAGTTGTCGCCGTAGTTGCCCCGGTAGGCGTCGTCGATCCAGCCCCAGCCGCCGGGCCCGTCCAGACCGTCGCCGATGTCCTGGTAGATCTTCCAGGAGACCCCGGCCTCCTCCAGCCGCTCGGGGTACGTCGTCCAGCCGTAGCCCTCCTCCTCGTTGCCGAGGACGGGCCCGCCGCCGGTGCCGTCGTTGCCGGTGTGCCCCGACCAGAGGTAGTAGCGGTTCGGGTCGGTGGCCCCGATGAACGAGCAGTGGTAGGCATCGCACACGGTGAAGCGGTCGGCGAGCGCGTAGTGGAAGGGGATGTCCTCCCGGGTCAGGTAGGCCATGGTCGTCGGCGTCTTGGCCGGAACCCAACGGTCGTAACGCCCGTCGTTGTACGCCTGGTGGCCGCCCGCCCAGTCGTGGTTGAGGCCCTGGAGGAACTGCATCCCCAAGTCGTCGGCGGTGGGATGGAACGGCAGGGTCTCCTTGCCCGCCCCATCGGCCTGGTGCCAGACGGACTTCCCGCTCGGCAGCGTCACGGGCCGCGGGTCACCGAACCCCCGCACGCCTTTCAGCGCACCGAAGTAGTGGTCGAAGGAACGGTTCTCCTGCATCAGGACGACGATGTGCTCGACATCCTTGATCGTCCCGGAGGCGCGGTGGGCGGGGATGGCGGCGGCCCGGTCGATGCTGCCGGTCAGGGCAGCGTATCCCGCCGTCGCACCGGCTATCTGGATAAAGCGGCGCCGATTCATATCAGCCATGAGTGAGGGGCCTCTTGGAGTGTGGGAAACAGAAGCGAACAGAGTGTTCCAAAAGAACCCAACAGAAAGGAAGGGGCCATGACGGCCCGGTGAATGGTGTGAGTACGCCCGCCCAGGGCGCTTCGGGCAGGCGGCGCGGGCCGGGGCCTCGCCAGGCGTACATCCCACAGGGCAGGTCGGCCAGGTCCACGGGATGGAACTGTACCGCCGGCGAGGCGACGGGGTGGAGCCCCCTGACCGCGGCCCGCAGGCTCCCCGCTGTGCGCGACGGCCGGGCGGGTCACGCGCCTCTGCACGGCGAGCTGAGGGAGAACGGCGGGGATGCCGCCAGGGACGCCGCGAAGATCACGCCCATGATGGCCGCGGACGCTGTGATGACCTGGCAGCCCGGGGCGGACGCGAGAAAGACCGGTCCCGGATTACTCCGGAATCGGCCTTCACCTACGACTCTCACGAGTCGGGACGACAGGATTTGAACCTGCGACCCCTTGACCCCCAGTCAAGTGCGCTACCAAGCTGCGCCACGTCCCGCTGCCCGCCTGACCTGGGGTTTCCCCTGGCCGAACGCGCATGAGAACAATACCGCACTCCGGCAGGTGGTCACCAACACCATTCCGCGCTTGACCTCGACCATGGTTGATGTTGAACGCTCGGATCATGACGAACACGACAGCCGCACCGCCCCTCGACCGCCAGGACGCCCCGGCCCCCGACCGCCAGGACCTCGCCCGCCTGATCGCCCTGATGACCGGCGACGAGAAGCACGCCCCCGCCGCCCATTCCACCCTCGACGCCCTGTGGGTTCTCTGCAACCGGGTGCTACGGGTCACTCCGGACACGGTCGACGACCCCGGGCGGGACCGCTTCCTGCTGTCCAAGGGGCACGGGCCGATGGCGTACTACGCCGTCCTCGCCGCGCACGGCTTCTTCGGCGAGGAGCTGCTGCCCGGCTTCGGAGCGTACGACTCGCCGCTCGGCCACCACCCGGACCGGCTGCTGGTGCCGGGGGCGGAGATCGGCAGCGGCTCTCTGGGGCACGGGTTGCCGCTCGCCGTCGGGACCGTGCTGGGGCTGCGCGCCCAGGGCGTCACCGACCCCCGCATCTGGGTCCTGATCGGCGACGCCGAGCTGGACGAGGGCAGCAATCACGAGGCCATCGCCCACGGCGGCCCGGCCGGGCTCGAACAGCTCCACACGCTGGTGATCGACAACGCGTCCGCCACCCACGGCTGGCCCGGCGGGATCGCCTCCCGCTTCGCGTCCGCCGGGTGGGCGGCGGTGACCGTGGACGGGCGCGACCACGAGGCGCTGTACGAAGCGTTCACCACACCCCACCCGGGCAGGCCGCTGGCCGTCGTCGCCCGTGTCGAACCGAACGGCTGAAGAACCACCGCACAACGGAAGCGCTCAAGAACCGAACCCCAGCGAACCGCGCCCCCGGGAGGGAACCCCTCATGGACACCATGCGTGACCGATTCATCAGCACCACCTCACAGCTCCTGGACGAGGAGCCCCGGCTCGCCGTCGTGCTCGCCGACATCAGCGCCGCCGGCTTCGCCCCGGCCCGGAGCGCCCACCCCGACCGGGTCGTGAACGTCGGCATCCGGGAGCAGCTGCTCGTCGGGGCCGGTGCGGGCATGGCGCTGACGGGCATGCGGCCCATCGTGCACACCTTCGCCAGCTTCCTGGTCGAGCGCCCGTTCGAGCAGGTCAAGCTGGACTTCGGGCACCAGGGGGTCGGCGGGATCCTGGTGAGCGCCGGCGGCTCGTACGACTGGCCCGCCGGGGGCTTCACGCACATGGCGCCCGGCGACGTCGCCCTCCTCGACACGCTGGACGGCTGGACGGTGCACGTGCCGGGCCATCCGGACGAGGCCGAGGCCCTGCTGCGGAAGGCGGTCACCGGCGACGACCGGGTGTACGTACGCCTCTCGCTCCAGGCCAACCGCCGGCCGCGGCCGGTGAGCGGCACGGCCGGGTTCACCGTGGTGCGTGAGGGACGGCGCGGGACCGTGATCGCGGTCGGTCCCATGCTCGACAACGTCCTCGCCGCCACCGAGGGGCTGGACGTGACCGTGCTGTACGCGACGACCGTGCGGCCCTTCGACGCGGCGGGGCTGCGCCGGGCCGCCGGTGCGACGACGGCTTCGGACGTGGTGATCGTGGAACCGTATCTGGCAGGCACCTCCGCCGCGGCGGCGGGCGAGGCGCTCGTGGACCTGCCGCACCGGGTGCTCGGGCTCGGCGTGGGCCGCGCCGAGCTGCGCCGGTACGGACAGATGGAGGAGCACCTCGCGGCGCACGGCCTGGACCCGCAGGGCCTGCGGGAGCGGATCACCGGGTTCCTGCGCCCCTGAGCGGCGAGCGCCCTGAGGGGATCCTGACGGCCGGCCCTCGGGATCAGCCGTCGCCCTCGCCCACCGCGCCCTCCCCCGGCGCGCTCAGCTCCGGGTGCGCCGCCGCCAGCCGGCGTGGGGCGGCCTGCCGCCAAGCGTCGGCGAGGATGGCGGCCAGCTCGCCCCTGTCCTCCAGCGCCGCCAGCCGGACGCGCATCCAGGCGTAGTGGTCGTCGTGACCCTCGCGGATGAAGAACTTCTCCGGCTCGGCGGCGATCAGCTCGGCGCGGTCCTCCTGCGGGCACTTCACGCCCATCGCCGTCTCGTCGTCGCCGAGCGAGGCGAAGATCTTGCCCGCCACCCGGAAGGTGGGCTGCCCCCAGGCGAGCTTCTCGGTGGTGTCGGGAAGGGACAGCGCGGCCGAGCGGACATCGGCGGCGGTGATCGTGGCGTCGGCGGTCATTCCGGCCTCCCCTTCGAGGGCCCGGCGGTGCGCTGCCGGGATTCGACCGTAGCGCCCGGCACCGACATCCACCCGCGACCGGCCGCCACCGCCGTCCGGCTCGGGCCGTGCGCCCTGCCCCAGCAAACCCGCGCCCCCGGATCCGTACGGGCAGGCTCACCCAGGTGGTGCGCCCCGCCCACGCAACCCCGTGCCTCGCCCGGCACGGCGGACTCTGCAGACCCATTGACCCCGTCCGAGGGCTGAACCTACTCTGAACGGCGTACTTCAGAAAGCGCTTTCTATCCATCCCGCAGTCGGCTTCTACCGCACAGGGAGCGCCCCATGAGACGCCGTTCGTTACGCCGGGCCGGCCGCGTCGGCCGATCCCCCGGCGGCCCGTCCCCCCTCATCGCCGTCACCTCGCTCCTGGCGCTGGTCCTCGCCCTGCTGGTGGCGTCACCGGCCGGCGCGCAGCCAGCGGCTTCGTACCGGGTGCTCGTCTACTCCGAGGTCACCAACTCCGATCACCCCTCGATCCCGGCCGGGGTCGAGGCCGTGAAGAAGCTCGGAGCCGAGCACGGCTTCGAGGTGGAGGCCACCGCCGACTCCTCGGTCTTCAACGACGCCGACCTCGACCGCTTCCAGGCGGTCGTCTTCAACAACACCAACTCCTCACCGGAGACAGGTGACTTGCTGAACGCCGAGGAGCGGGCCGCGCTCCAGCGGTACATCCAGGCCGGCGGCGGCTGGGTCGGACTGCACTCCGCGTCCGCCAGCGAGCGCGACTGGGAGTGGTACGAGGGCCTGGTCGGCGCGATCTTCGACAAGCACCCCACCCCGCAGACCGGCCGGATCAAGGTCCTCGACCACGCGCACCCCTCCACGCAGCATCTTCCCGACCTCTGGGAGCGCCAGGAGGAGTGGTACAACTGGCGCACCAACCCCACGTCCAAGGTGCACACCCTCGCCCAGATCAAGGTGCGCGACGGGATCGACGGGCTCGACGAGGGCGTGGACCATCCGTTCTCCTGGTGCCAGAACTACGACGGCGGCCGGTCCTGGTTCACGGCGGGCGGGCACGACAAGGCGTCCTTCGAGGAGGAGGCGTTCGTCCAGCACCTGCTCGGCGGCATCCAGTGGGCGGCCGGCGCCGCGGAGGGCGACTGCACCGCGACGCGCACCGGTTCGTTCCAGCGGACCCCGCTCGCCACGAGCGATCTGGCCGACCCGTTCGAGCTGGCCGTCGCCCCCGACCGCCGGGTGTTCTTCGCCCAGCGGACCGGGAAGCTGAAGGTGATCGACCAGGAGACGATGAAGGTCTCCACCGCGCTGGACTTCGCGTACACCCCGGAGATGACCAGCCAGTCGGACGGGCTGCTGGGCCTGACGCTCGATCCCGGGTTCGCGGAGAACAACTGGCTGTATCTGCTCTACTCCGACAAGGTCGAGAAGCGGCTGAACCTGTCCCGCTTCACCGCCGACGGCAACACCGTCGACCCGGCCTCCGAGAAGCGGCTGCTGACCGTGCCGACGCTGCGCGGCGAGGGCCGGGCCAACTCGCACATGGCCGGTTCGCTCGCCTTCGACAAGGACGGCAACCTGTACGCGGCGACCGGCGACAACACCGACCCGTTCGCCTCGGACGGCTTCACGCCGATCGACGAGGGCGAGGGCCGCCGCGCCTGGGACGCGCAGATGACCGCGGGCAACACCAACGACCTGCGGGGCAAGGTCCTGCGGATCACCCCGGAGGACGACGGGACGTACTCCGTCCCGGAGGGGAACCTCTTCGCCCCGGGCACGGAGAAGACCCGGTCCGAGATCTACGCGATGGGGATGCGCAACCCGTTCCGGATCACCACCGATCCGATCAGCGGAGCCCTGATGGTCGCGGACTACGGCCCCGACGCCCGTGAGGCGAAGGCGGACCGGGGTCCGGAGGGCACGGTCGAGTACACCCGTATCACGGAGGCGGGCAACTTCGGTTGGCCGTACTGCATCGGGGACAACACCCCCTTCAACGACTACGACTTCGCCACCAAGAAGTCCGGCCCGAAGTTCGACTGCGGGGCGCTGGTCAACGACTCGCCGAACAACACCGGTCTGCGGGAGCTGCCGCCGGCCCAGCCCGCGACGGTCTGGTACGCCTACTCCGCCTCGGCCGAATTCCCGGAGGTGGGCACCGGGGGCGGCGGCCCGATGGGTGGTCCGGTCTACGACTACGACCCGGACAACACCTACCGCACCAAGTTCCCCGAATACTTCGAAGGGAAGGCGTTGAACTACGAGTTGACCCGGCGCTGGTTCAAGACGTTCTCCTTCCAGAGCGAGGACCAGACCTTCACCGACCCCCGGTTCGACCCGGTGAAGGCGGGGGATCTCCAGTCGGTCAACGGCATCTTCGAGGACATGGAGTGGAACCAGCCCTTCGACGCGGACTTCGGCCCTGACGGAGCGATGTACGTCATCGACTTCGGCCTCGGCAGCGGCACCGGCCGCGGCGGCAGCAACGAGGGCGCGGGGATCTACCGGATCGACTACGTGGGCGACGGCCGACTGCCCGACGCCAAGATCTCCGTCGACCGGGACAGCGGACCGGACCCGCTGACCGTGGAGTTCTCCAGCGAGGGATCAGGCCTGCCCGGCGACCAACCGGTCGCCTATGCCTGGGACTTCGACGGCGACGGCACCACGGATTCGACCGAGGCCGACCCCTCGCACACGTACACCGCGAAGGGGCTGCACACCGCGCGGCTCACCGTGACCGGGCCCGACGAACTGACGGCGCTCGCGGTGCAGGACATCACGGTGGGCAACACCCGGCCCGAGGTGACGATCCAACAGCCGCCGGACGGCGGGATGTTCAGCTTCGGGGACACCATTCCCTTCACGGTGAAGGTGACCGATGCGGAGGACGACGAGAGCGGTCCGATCGACTGCTCGCGGGTCGTGGTGCAGTCGCAGCTCGGCCATGACACCCATCTGCATCCACTGGACAACTACACCGGTTGCACAGGGGAGATCGTCACGGACGCCGGGGACAGCCACGGTCCGGGACAGAACCTGTACTACGGGATCACCGCCCAGTACGAGGACAAGGGCGCCCCGGACGCCCCGGCGCTCACCGGCTCCACCTCGCTGACCCTGCGCACCTCCTTCCGTGAGGCCGAGCACCGCACGGAGACAGGCGGCGCCAACGGGGGCGTGGAGATCGGCAGTCGGGCCGACGCGTCCGGCGGGAAGCGGCTGATCGAGATCGAGGACGGCGACTGGGTCAGCTTCGACCCGGTGAACCTGAGACACGTCGACTCGGTGACGGTCGGCGCGTCCTCCGGCGGGCTCGGCGGCACGGTGGAGTTCCGGGCCGGCTCCCCCACCGGCGAGCTGCTGGGCTCGGTGGACATCCCGAACACCGGTGGCTACGAGAAGGTGATCTCCCCGACGACGGAGCTGAAGGATCCGGGCGGCTCGACCACGCTGTACGCGGTCTTCACCAACCCGGACTGGAGCCCCGACAAGGCCGATCTGCTCTCGGTCGACTGGCTGCACTTCAACGGACCGGGTGTGGAGAAGAAGGGCGGGACCAAGGTGACGGTGAAGGCCGGGCCCACGTCCGGCACCGCTCCGCTCACCGTGTCGCTGAGCAGCACGGTCAGGCCCGCTCAGGGCCGCACGATCGCCTCGTACCACTGGGACTTCGGCGACAACGTGAAGCCGACCGGGCCCGAGGGCGCGACGGCGACGCACACCTACGACCGCAAGGGCGCGTACACCGCGCGCCTGACGGTCACCGACGACAAGGGCGACACGACCACCGGCGCCGTCCGCATCGATGTGAAGTGAGGAGCGCCATGGATACGCAGCACGTGAACGGAGCCCGAAGAGCCTTTCTCGGTACGGCGTTGGGGGCGGTGGCGGCCGTCGGGCTGGGCGCGGTCCCGGCCGCCGCGACGGGCCGCCGGGGCTGCCGGCGCATCCCTCCGTCGGGGATCGGGATGCACCTGTACACCATGCGGACGCCGCTCGCGGCGGACTTCGCGGGGACGCTGGAACAGCTCGCGGAGATCGGGTACGCGACGGTCGGCGTGAGCGGCCGGCACGGCAACTCCCCTGCCGACATACGGCAGATGCTGGACCGAGTCCGGCTCAAGGCGGTGCTGGAGCACGTCGGCTACGACATCGTGACCGGCTCCGGGCTGCCGCAGGCGCTGGAGGACGTCCACACGCTCGGCGGTCAGTGGATCGTGGTGCCGAGCCTGCCGGGTTCACTGCACTCGCCGGACGGATACCGGGAAGTGGCACGGCAGTTCAACCGGGCGGGTCTTGCCGCCCGGGAGTCCGGGCTGAAGCTGCTCTACCACAATCACGGCAGCGACCATGAAGTGGTGGACGGCGTCAGCCTGTACGACATCCTGCTGAGCGAGACCGATCCGGAGCTGGTCGGCTTCGAGCTGGACCTGTACTGGGCGGCCGACGGCGGCTCCTCCGACCCGGGCGAACTCTTCGTCCGGCACCGGGGCCGCTTCCCCGCACTCCATGTGAAGGACATGGCGCCGAACGGGGACTTCGCGGACGTCGGGTCGGGGATCCTGGACTTCCCGGCGATGTTCGACACCGCGCGGCAGGGCGGGGTGAGGCAGTGGCTGGTGGAGCACGACGCACCGGCCGACCCGTTCGCCTCGGCGCGGGCCAGCTACCGGTATCTGTCCCGGCTGCGCTACTGACCGAGGCGTGCGCGGTCCGGCCCCGGCGTGCGGTACGGCGCCCGGGGCCGGGCCCCGTCGCCTCAGCGGTGGGCGGCGAGGAACTCCCCGTACCGGGCGAGGGTGGCGTCCAGCGCCTTCCGCAGCGGGGTGGGGGTGAGCCCGTAGGCCTTCTCGATGGCGGAGGAGTCGAGGATCTGCGGTTCGGGGTGCTGGTAGAACATCTCGGCATACTTCGCCATGAAGGTCTCGTCGAACGGGCCGAAGGGGCGGGGCTCGGCGAGGACGGTCACGTCGATGGGCCGGCCGGTGCGCTCCTCGACGAGCGCGAGGATCTCGCGGGTGGTGCGGGCCGGTGCGGTGGGCAGGTGCCAGACCCGGCCGTAGTCGTCCGGGGGTTCACCGAGGGTGGCGAGACCAGCCGCGACGTCCTCGATGTACGTGTAGCTGTGCGGCAGGTCGATGTCGCCGAGCGCGGGCACGGGCTGCCCGGTGAGCGCGGCGGGGAAGACCGCCCCGCCGAGCGTGGAGTTGAGGACCCCGGGCCCGACGAAGTCGGCGGAACGCCCAAGGACGACGGGGAGCCGGCCCTCGCGGTGGGCGGCGAGGGAGCGGGCGTCGAGGTCGGCCGGAAGTCCCTGCCCGGCAGCTGCCGATCCTCCGCGTGCTGCGGAACGACGGCGATCGGACACTCCCCGAGGCGCGGGCGCTGCTGGAGCTGATACTCGGCGGTGGCCATCACGGCACCGGGCCCGAGATCGAGCTGCTGGCGCGGAGACTGCGCGCGGTCGGCGTCGCGGCCGAAGCGGTGCGGGCTCAGCTCTCCTGCCCGGCGCGCCACGACCCGTAAACGCGCCGGTGCCGGGCAGGAGAGCCTGCCCGGCACCTGCACCTCGCCCCGTACGCCGCCGCTCAGTCGTGCGCGGACACCGCCCCCAGCAGATCGCGGATGTGTGCCGCCGCCGCCCGGAACTCCGGGCGGCCCAGCGTCTCGCTGTAGTCGCGCTCGGCAGGCAGGCCCACCTCGATGATCTCCGTGACGGTCCCGGGGCGCGGGCTCATCACCACCACCCGGTCGGCCAGGTACACCGCCTCCGAGATGGAGTGGGTGACCAGCAGGACCGTGGTGCCGGTGGTGCGCCAGATGCGGTTCAGCTCGGTGTTCATCTGCTCGCGGGTGAGGGCGTCCAGCGCGCCGAACGGCTCGTCCATCAACAGGACCGGCGGTTCGTGCAGCAACGCCCGGCAGAGCGCGACGCGTTGCTGCATCCCGCCGGAGAGCTCGTGCGGGTAGGCGTCCTCGAAGCCGGTCAGTCCGGTCATGCGGATCAGCTCGTCGGCCCGGCCGCGCGCCTGCGCCGGTTCCATGTGGCGGATCTCGGCCTGGAGCAGGATGTTGCGCAGCGCCGAGCGCCACTCCAGCAGGGCCGCGCGTTGGAAGACGTAACCGATGTCGTGCCGGGGCCCGGTGACGCGCTCGCCGCCGAGCAAAACCTCCCCCGAGGAGGCGGTGAGCAGGCCGGCCACCAGTTTGAGGAGCGTGGACTTGCCGCACCCGGACGGTCCGACGATCGCGACGAACTCGCCCGGCGCCACGTCCAGCGAGACGTCGCTGAGCGCGGTGACGTCGCGCTTCTTGCTGCGGAACCGGACCGCCACGTCCGCGAGCCGGACCCCGGCCGCCGGGCCGGCCCCCGCGGCGGCGGACGGGGCGCGCGGGGTCGTCTGCTGCTTCGGCATCGTCATCCCTTCAGCGCCGTCTTCGTGTCCCAGTAGTCCCCGACGGCCTTCGGCTTCGTGACCATGCCGGCCTCCGCGAAGACGTCGATGGTCTGCTGCCAGTCCGCCTCGGTGTTGACGCCGGGCGCCTTGCCCTCGGTCGCCGCCGTGTGCAGCAGGGTCAGCGTCGTCGCGAACTGCTCGGACAGCACGGTCTTCGGCGGCAGTTGCTCTGATGCCCCCTCCATCGCCGCGACGGCCGGTTCGGGCGCCTTCGCGGCGGCCGCCCAGGCTTCGCTGGACGCCTGCACCATCCGCTGCGCCACATCCGGCTTCGAGGCGAGGATCTTCTGGCCGGCGAGCAGCCCGTTGGAGTAGAAGTTCAGGCCGTGCTCGGAGAACCGGAGGTAGGAGACCGGCTTTTTGGCCTTGTTCTGCATGGTCGGGCCCTGGTCGCTGGCGTAGCCGAGGAGCCCGTCGGTCTTGCCGGAGATCACCGCGGCGATCTTGCCCGCCGGGTCGGTGTTCTGGACGGTGACATCCGATTCCCCGATGCCGTTCTTCTTCAGGAATATCGGGAAGGTCTTCGACAGCGCGTCCCCGGCCGTCCCGGCGATCGTCCGCCCCTTCAGGTCGCCGGGGCCCTCGATGCCCTTCGCGTCGAAGGACTGCACGGAGGCCGGTGTGGTCTGGAGGAAGACGCCGAGGCTCTTCACCTTCACGCCTTGGTCGACGCCCGCGAGCAGGGCCGGGGTGTCGGCCCAGCCGAAGTCACTCTGCCCGGCGGCCGTCGCCTGGACGGTCTTCTGGGAGCCCTGGCCCGCCCGGATGTCCAGGTCGATGCCGTGCTTCTCGAAGATCTTCTGCTGCTTGCCGTAGTAGAACGGCGCGTGTTCGCCGTACGGGTACCAGTTGAGCGTCAGCGTGACCTTGTCCAGCTTCTTGCCGGAGTCACTGGTACTGGTCGACGCGTCCTCGCCGCCGCAGGCGGTGGCCACCAGGACGAGGGGTACGACACCGATCAGGAGTCTGCGCGCATGCATGGGCTGGCCCTTCTCACAAGGAGGTCGGTACGTGGTGGCGGTCGCCGGTGCGTGGTTCAGAACGTGGTGGTGGCCCCGGTGTCCCGGCGGCTGGCGTGCCACGGCAGGAGCAGCTTCTCGGCGATCTCGACGACGACGAACAGCACGACGCCGATCAGCGACATCACCAGCAGCCCCGCGAAGAGCATCGGGGTGTCGAGGTTGCCGTTGGCCTGGAGGATGACGTAGCCGAGGCCTTCGTTGGCTCCGACGAACTCGCCGACGACCGCGCCCGTCACCGCGAGGGTGACGGCCACCTTGAGTCCGGAGAACAGGTGCGGCAGCGACGCCGGGAAGCGGATCTTCACGAAGGTCTGCCAGGGCTTCGCCCCCATGGTGGCGGACAGTTGGAGCATCTCCGGGTCGACCGCCTTGAGCCCGGTGACCATCGAGATCACCACCGGGAAGAAGGCGATGAGCACGGCGATCAGGATCTTGGGAGCGATGCCGAACCCGAGCCACACCACGAACAGCGGGGCGATCGCGATCTTCGGCACGACCTGGGCGAAGAGGAGGATCGGGTAGAGCGTGCGCTCCACCGTCGAGGAGTAGACCATCACGACCGCCGCGAGCACACCGACGGCGACCGCGATGACGAAGCCGAGGAGCGTCTCGTACGTCGTCACCCAGGTGTGCTGCCAGAGGTATCCGGCCTTCGAGGTCAGGACGTCGAGCGTCGCCCCGGGCGACGGCACGAGATAGGCCTCGATCAGTTCTGCGGCCGCGATCACCCACCAGACCACCAGGGTGGCCAGCAGCAGGGCGAGGGGCCGCCAGCTCTGCTCCGCCGCCCGGGCGAGCCGCTCCCCCGCCGTGGGACCGGCCCTGCGGGCGACCCCCGCCACATCGGCGGGGCGCTTGGTAAGCGCGCTCTGGCTCACGGTGAACTCCCTGGACTTCGGGGGCAGTTGTGGAGAGCTGTGCAATGCTGCGATGCTGCGGACCCGAACCGTGAAGGCGCTTTCAGAAAGCGCTTTCTGGTAAGGTGCCGCCACGCTAATGACTGCTCCCGCGCACGGTCAAGAGGTCGTCCCGAAGTTTCGGGGCCCTGCCACCACCGCACCCCTGGGGGTCGAGTTGAGTGAACGGGAAACACCGGTCCACCCCGATACGCGACGACGGGCCCCCGCCGCCCATGTGACGCTCGACGCGGTGGCGCGCGAGGCGGGCGTCTCGCTCGCCACCGCGTCCCGGGCGCTGAACGGCACCACCCGGGTCCGCGACGATCTGCGCGGCCGGGTCCGCGCGGCGGCCGATCTCCTCGGCTACATCCCCAACGCCCATGCCCAGGCCCTCGCGAGCCCCGAGGGCAACCGTACGGTGGGGCTGATCTGCCACGACGTGGGCGACCCGTATTTCGCGGGCATCGCCAGCGGGGTGATGCGCGCGGCCGCCGAGCAGGACCTGCTGGTGATGCTCGCCTCCACCTTCCGGGAACCGGCGCGGGAGATCGCGTACGTCTCGATGCTGCGGGCCCAGCGGGCGCGGGCCATCCTGCTGATCGGCTCCGGCTTCCAGGACCGGGCCTGGGAGCGGGCGATGGACGCCGAGTTGGAGCCGTACGTCCGGGCGGGCGGCCGGGTCGCGGTGGTCAGCCGGCACCGGTCCATGCGGGTGGACACCGTTCAGCCGGAGAACCGGGCCGGGGCGGCGGCGCTCGCGGCCTCGCTGGTGGAGCTGGGGCACCGGGACTTCGCGGTGCTCAGCGGTCCGCCCGAACTGACCACGGTGGCCGACCGGTTGGCGGGATTTCGGGAGGGTCTCGCCGCCGCCGGCATCACCCTTCGGCGGGTGGTCCGGGGCGCGTTCACGCGGGAGGGCGGGCACGCGGCGGCCTGTCAGCTGCTGGCCGCCGGGGGCGCACGGCCGACCTGTGTGTTCGCGGTGACCGATGTGATGGCGGTCGGCGCGCTCGCCGCGCTGCGGGAGGCCGGCGTGCGCGTCCCCGAGGACATGTCGCTCGCGGGGTTCGACGACATCCCCGTCGTACGGGAGGTGTCGCCGCCGCTGACCACGGTGGCGCTGCCGCTCACGGAGATGGGCGAGCAGGTGATCGCCCTCGCGTTGCGGACACCGTCCGGGGCTGGGCGCTCCCGGGTCCTGCGGATCGAGGGGAACGTGGTCCTGCGGGGCAGTACAGGTGCGCCGCCCGGGAGTTGACCGCCCGCGCCGCACCGCCAGGGGGGCGGGGGCGGTGGTGTCAGACGGTGCGGTGGCCCTCCCGGTCGTCGATCTGGCGGACGAGTTCATGGGCGAGCGACTTGATGGTGTCGAGGCCGGCCCGCCCCCAGGGGCGTGGCACGGTGTCGACGGCACAGACGGTCCCCAGCGCGATGCCGGTGCGGTCGATCAGCGGCGCCCCGAGGTAGGAGCGGATGCCTATGTCGTCCACCACCGGATTGCCCGCGAAGCGCGGGTAGTCGCAGACGTCGTCCAGGACGAGGGCCTTGCGCCGGACGAGGACGTGCGGGCAGTAGCCGTGGTCGCGGGCCATGTACCGGCTGCTGCGGTTGCTGCCCGCCGCTGCCGAACCGAGGTCCTGGCCACCGCGGTTGCCCGCCGGGGTGTGCAGGCCGGCGAAGAACTGCCGGTTCTCGTCGATGAAGTTGACCATCGAGAAGGGCGTGGCGGTGACTTCGGCCACCTTGTCGGCGAAGGCGTCGAAGTTGTCGTAGGAGGCGTCGGGGCGTTCGCCGAGGTCCAGTTCGCGCAGCCGCTGTGCGCGGGCCGGGCCGTGCCGGTCGGTGGGGGTGAGGAGCATCCGGCCGGTGGCGAAGGATGTCACGGGTGGGCTCCGAAGGTCTGGAGTGGGGCGGGGGCCGAGGTGGCGTTGATGAGGTGCTGTACGAGCGTGACGAGGGCGCCCGTGCCTGAGCTGGCGATCCGGGCGTCGCACAGGACGACGGGCACCTCTGGCCCCAGGTCGAGCGCGGAGCGGACCTCGTCCGGTTCGTAGCGGTAGGCGCCGTCGAACTCGTTGACGGCGACGATGAATCCGATGCCGCGTCGTTCGAAGAAGTCCACCGCGCCGAAGCATTCGGCGAGGCGCCGGGTGTCCGCCAGCACCACCGCTCCGAGCGCGCCGTTGGAGAGCTCGTCCCACATGAACCAGAAGCGCTCCTGGCCCGGTGTGCCGAACAGGTAGAGCACATGCTGCTCGGAGAGGGTGATGCGGCCGAAGTCCATGGCGACGGTGGTGGACGTCTTGGACTCGACGCCCTCCAGGTTGTCCGTCCCCACACTGCTCTGGGTCAGCAACTCCTCGGTGGACAGCGGGGCGATCTCGCTGACCGCGCCCACGAACGTCGTCTTGCCGACGCCGAATCCGCCGGCGACCAGGACCTTGAGGGCCACGGGGAAGAACTCGGAGGTTCCGGTGCGGTCAGAGCTGTCGTCGTAAACCATCGAGCACTGCCTCCAGCAGGGATCGGTCGGTGGGCATGTCGTGGAAAGCGGGAGCGTGCGCGGTGACCGCGCCGCAGGCGACCAGGTCGGAGAGGATGACCTTGGCGACGACCGCGGGCAGCCGGAGGTGTGCGGCGATCTCGGCGACGGACATCGGCCCTTCGCACATGCCGAGGGCGATGGTGTGTTCCGGGCCGAGCGGAACGTCCGGCTCGATGCCCGTGGCCATGATCAGGGACAGCAGGTCGAACGCGGTGGACGGCCGGGTGCGGCCGTTGCTGATCGTGTACGGGCGGATCAGCCGGCCGGCCGCGTCGTCGAGCAGGGGCCCGTCCTGCGGGGCCGGCATCCTCAGGTCCCCGGGGTGAAGGGCGCCCCGGCCGACTGCCGCAACGGGGTCGTCAGGTAGGGGCGGACGCTCTTGACCAGCATCGCCATCTCGTAGCCGAGGACCGCGGCGTCCGCCTCGCGCCCGGCGAGGACGGCGAGGCAGGTGCCGGATCCGGCGGTGGAGACGAACAGGAGCGTGGAGTCCAGTTCGACGACCACCTGCCGGACGTCCCCGTTGTCCCCGAACCGGGCCCCGGCGCTGCGGCCCAGCGAGTACAGACCGGCGGCGAGGGCGGCCATGTGGTCGGCGCTGTCGGGGTCCATGCCGTGCACGGATTTCACCAGCCCGTCGGCGGAGAGCAGAACCGCGCTACGTGTGTAGGGCACGCGTTGGACCAGCCCGCTCAGCAGCCAGTCCAGGTCCGAGACCTGACCGGACGGCATATCGCTCGTCATGGTGTCTACTCCTTGAAGGTGGTGTCTTTGCGGGGTTCCGGGACGGCCTGGCCCGGCAGGAAGGACTCGGCCGCGAACGCTCCGGGCTCGCCCGCCGCGCGTTCGTGGGCGCCCTCGGCGTGGGTGCCGCGCTGGTACGCGGCGGTGTCGTGCGGGTACGCGTCGGGCGGGTAGCTGTCCGGTACGGGCAGGCCGGCTGCGGGCAGCGCGTGGTCCGGCCGCGACGCCCCGGCCGGGCCCGGGCGGTCGGGCGGGGCGGTGGCACCGCGTACGGGCAGGGGCGAGAGGGACTCCAGGGGGGCGTCGAGCGCGGTCTGCCCGCCGGTCCCGGTGCCGCCGGGGTTCCCGTATCCGGTGTCGGGGCTCTCCTCCTGGGCGTTCTGCGCCTCGGCGAGGTCGACGCCGCGCCGGAAGGCCGCCATGAGGCCCGGGTCGTGCAGGGCGTGCTCGTCCTCGACGCGCGGGGCGGGTGCTTCCCGGAGCTGCGGGACGAGGCTTTCCTGGTTCGTCCGCTTGGGCAGTTCGGGCCGGGCGGGCGGCGGGGTCGAGTGGTCGCGCTCGTGGACGACTGCCGGCGTGGGCCGGCCGTCGCGCTCGTGGACGACGGTCGGTGCGGGCAGGTCCTCGCGCTCGGGCGGGGACGCGGGCGGTGCCGGCCGGTCGATGCGCTCGGCCCGCAGCGGGAGGGGCGGGGCCTCGCCCGTGGGCGGCTGCGGGCGGCCGCTCCGCCGGTGGCCGGGTGCCTGGTGCGGAACGCCTGCGGACGCCTGGGGCGTGGAGGCCCGGGTCGTCGGCGTCCGGGGGCCGGGGGCCTGGGCCGTCGACGTCCGGGGCCCGGATGCCGCCGGCGTCTGGGCGGCGGGTGCCTGGGCCCTGGGCGTCGGGGCCGGGGCGGCGGACCTGGGCGTGCCGCTCCTCGGCTGGGCGGGGGAGGCCGCGGCCTCGACGGGTGGCCGGTGCACGGCGCCGGGGGGCGGTACAGGCACGGCGTCGGGTGACGGCGGGGCGTCGGGATCGGTCCCGAGCAGCGCCTGCGGGAGGACCAGCACCGCCTGCGTACCGCCGTAGATGTTGCTCTGGAGGCGGACGGCGATGCCGTGGCGGCGGGCCAGGGCCGAGACGACGAACAGGCCGATCCGGCCGTCCTGGAGGAGATGGGCGACGTTGACCTGATCGGGGTCGGAGAGCAGTGCGTTCATCCGCTTCTGCTCGTGGTCCGGCATCCCGAGACCGCGGTCCTCCACCTCCAGGGCGAGCCCGGCGGTGACGTGCTGGACGCGCAGCAGCACCTGGGTGTGCGGGGCGGAGAACACCGTGGCGTTCTCGACCAGTTCGGCCAGCAGGTGGATGACGTCGGCGACGGCGTGGCCGCGCAGGGTGCCCTCCATCGGCGGGACCAGCTTGACCCGGGGGTACTGCTCGACCTCGGCGATGGCCGAGCGGAGCACCTCGGTCATGGTGACCGGGTTGCTCCACTGCCGTCGGGAGACGGCTCCGCCGAGGACGGCGAGGTTCTCCGCGTGGCGGCGGATCCGGGTGGCGAGGTGGTCGACGTGGAAGAGGCCCTTGAGGAGGTCGGGGTCCTCGACCTCGTGCTCCAGCTCGTCGAGGATCTGGATCTCGCGGTGGACGAGGGACTGCAGCCGTCGCGCGAGGTTGACGAAGACCTCGACCTTCTGTTCGTTGCCGGCGCTGCTGAAGAGCTGGGACGCCTGGATGACGGCGGCGACGGAGGCTTCCTGGGCCCGGGCCATCTCCTGTCCGAGCAGGTCGAAGGCATCGGCCCCGGGGGCGGGGGGCTGCGCCGACCGCCGGGCGGCGACGGCCTCCCCGTTGCGGAGCTGTTCCATCACCCGTTGCAGCTCGGCCTGGCCCTGGGCGCTGGCGCGCCGAAGTGCGAGGGCCCGGTCGAGCACCTGGCCCGCCACCCGTGTGGCGCCGAGGTAGGCGGCCGCGACGGCGGCGACGGCCAGGGCGCCCGATCCGCCGAGCGCCGCCCAGAGGCTGGGCGACGAGCCGACGCCTCCGGCGCGGACGGTGAAGATGACGGCCGCGGCGCCGCTGAGCACCGCGGCGACGGCCGGGAGCAGCGCGGTCCGCAGCAGCTGGGGCCGGATGCGGGCGTCAGGGGAAGGCCCTGCGGCGCGCGGCCTGCTCGGGGCCGAGTGGCCGCGCGTGCCGGGGCGGCCGTGCCGCCCGCCCTCACGGCGGTCCGGTCGCGCGTCGGGTGCGCGAAGTTGAGACATCAGCGTCCTCGATACAGGGGGCACCGGGGATCGGCGGTCGTGCCGGCGTCCATGCGGTGGCCCCTACGGTGGTCGGTCAGGCGCGGGTCATCGGTCGAGCAGGCCCGAACGTCATGAGCCCACCGTTGATCACCGGGCACACACGGTAGTCGTCAATGACGTATGCGCGACGGCCAGTTGTCGAACTTGCCCGCCATCCGTCCCACTCTGGTATGAGCCGTCGCACGCGCGCCCGATTGCGCAGCGTTGGCCCTCGGTTTACCCGCAGGTAAGGCACCCCCCGAGGGGACAGGAAGGCGGCCGGTTACCATATGAGCGCCGCCTAGCTCGAAAGATAAACTTGTGACTGTCAATGACGACTCGTTCACCAACTGGATGCACCGCGAGGAGATCGCGGAGTCGATGATCCCGATCATCGGGAAGCTGCACCGCGAGCAGGACGTGAACGTCCTGCTGCACAGCCGCTCCCTGGTGAACAAGTCGGTGGTCAGCATCCTCAAGACGCACCGCTTCGCCCGGCAGATCGCGGGCGAGGAGCTCTCGGTCACCGAGACGATGCCCTTCCTGAAGGCTCTGACGACGCTCGATCTCGGCCCCTCCCAGATCGACATAGGCATGCTGGCCGCGACGTACCGGGCCGGCGGCCACGGGCTCTCCATCGAGGAGTTCACCGCCGAGGCCGTCGCCGGCGCGACCGGCGACAACAAGATCGAGCGGCGCGAGTCGCGCGATGTCGTGCTCTACGGCTTCGGCCGCATCGGACGGCTCATCGCCCGCCTGCTCATCGAGAAGGCCGGTTCGGGCAACGGCCTGCGCCTGCGGGCCATCGTCGTCCGCAAGGGCTCCGGCCAGGACATCGTCAAGCGCGCTTCGCTGCTCCGGCGCGACTCGATCCATGGCCAGTTCCAGGGCACGATCACCGTCGACGAGGCCAACAGCAAGATCATCGCCAACGGCAACGAGATCCGGGTGATCTACTCGGACGACCCGACGACGGTCGACTACACGGCGTACGGCATCAAGGACGCCATCCTGATCGACAACACCGGCCGGTGGCGCGACCGCGAGGGCCTCTCCAAGCACCTCCAGCCGGGCATCGCCAAGGTCGTGCTCACCGCGCCGGGCAAGGGCGACGTCCCCAACATCGTGCACGGCGTCAACCACGACACGGTCAAGCCGGACGAGCGGATCCTGTCCTGCGCGTCCTGCACGACCAACGCGATCGTCCCGCCGCTGAAGGCGATGGCGGACGAGTACGGCGTGTTGCGCGGGCACGTGGAGACCGTCCACTCGTACACCAACGACCAGAACCTGCTGGACAATTACCACGGCTCCGACCGCCGTGGCCGGTCGGCGGCGCTCAACATGGTCATCACCGAGACCGGGGCCGCCTCGGCCGTGGCCAAGGCGCTGCCCGAGCTGAAGGCGCCGATCACCGGCAGCTCGATCCGCGTCCCGGTGCCGGACGTCTCGATCGCCATCCTCAGCCTGCGCCTGGAGCGCGAGACCACCCGCGAGGAGGTCCTCGACTACCTCCGCAACGTGTCGCTGGCCTCGCCGCTCAAGCGCCAGATCGACTTCATCAGCGCGCCCGACGCGGTCTCCAGCGACTTCATCGGCTCGCGCCACGCCTCGATCGTCGACGCGGGGGCCACCAAGGTCGACGGCGACAACGCGATCCTCTACCTCTGGTACGACAACGAGTTCGGCTACTCGTGCCAGGTCATCCGGGTCGTCCAGCACGTCTCCGGCGTGGAGTACCCGACCTACCCGGCTCCGGCGGTCTGACCCCGGCGAGCTCGTACGGTACGAAGC
>NZ_JBHXJG010000130.1:0-20547 GCF_042723425.1 Streptomyces sp. NPDC058375
GTGTCAGGCCTGCTCGGCGTCCGCGTCGGCGGCCGGGGCCTCGACAGCGGCCTCGGCCTCGGCGACGGCCTCGGCCGGCTTCTCGGCGTCGGCGACCTTCTCGGTCTCGGCGGAGGACTGGACCTCGGCGGCAGCCGCGGACTCGTCCTTCTTGTCGCCCTCGAGCAGGTCGCGCTCCCACTCGGCCAGCGGCTCGCCGGCGGCCTTCTCGCCCGGCTTCGAGTCACCGGTGGCGGCACCGGAACGGGCGATGAGGCCCTCGGCGACGGCGTCGGCGATCACGCGGGTGAGCAGGGTGACGGAGCGGATCGCGTCGTCGTTGCCCGGGATCTTGTAGTCGACCTCGTCGGGGTCGCAGTTGGTGTCGAGGATCGCGACGACCGGGATGTGGAGCTTGCGCGCCTCACCGACGGCGATGTGCTCCTTCTTGGTGTCGACGATCCAGACGGCGCTGGGCACCTTCTGCATCTCGCGGATACCACCGAGGGTCTTCTCCAGCTTGGCCTTCTCGCGCGAGAGGACCAGGAGCTCCTTCTTGGTGAGGCCGGAGGCGGCCACGTCCTCGAAGTCGATGAGCTCGAGCTCCTTCAGACGCTGAAGGCGCTTGTAGACGGTGGAGAAGTTGGTGAGCATGCCACCGAGCCAACGCTGGTTGACGTACGGCATGCCGACGCGCGTCGCCTGCTCGGCGATGGCCTCCTGGGCCTGCTTCTTCGTACCCACGAACATGATGGAGCCGCCGTGGGCGACGGTCTCCTTGACGAACTCGTAGGCGCGGTCGATGTACGACAGCGACTGGAGCAGGTCGATGATGTAGATGCCGTTGCGCTCGGTGAAGATGAAGCGCTTCATCTTCGGGTTCCAGCGACGGGTCTGGTGACCGAAGTGGACGCCGCTTTCCAGCAGCTCCCGCATCGTGACGACGGCCATGGCCGTACTCCTTGAGGTACTCGGTTATCGCGACCGCAGGTTTGCGTTCGCGCCTGACGCCCCGACGCGCCGTGCCACGAGGGACCGAGGAGCGCGGCCACCTCCGCGAAGAGGGAGGTGGCGGGGCGTGCGAAGTCGACCCGGTGACCCGGATCGCCGTAAGAAGTGTACGGGACCGGTCGGGTGCCGGGTGACGGCGATGTCCACAACCGGCGAGTAGTCCACAGGAACGGTCCATGATCCCCGGAATCCCGGCCTCCGGGACATGGTGGCGGCATGCGCCATCAGCCCGGCCCACGCCGCTCCCCCATTCACCGACCCCTGCTGCCGCTCCTGCTTCTGGGGGTTCTGCTGTACGCGCTGCTCCCCGGCGACGCACCGCCCACGCCGGGAGGACCGTCGCTACGGGCCGGCGCCGTCGTTCCGACCGGCGCCGCGGCGTCCGCGCCCAAGGCTCCGGGTCCGGGTCCGGTCGCCGATGCCGACGCCGGCGCCCGGAGCTGGCCGCTGGCGGGGAGACCTTCGGTGTTACGGGGATGGGAGCCGCCCGCCGGTCCGTACGGGCCCGGCCACCGCGGCGTGGACCTGGCGGCGGGGCCGGACGCCCGGGTGCTTGCGGCCACCGATGGCCGGGTGTCGTTCGCGGGGCGGGTGGCGGGGCGCGGGGTGCTCGCCATCGAGGTGGCCGACAGCGGTTCGCCGCCGCTGCGCACCACGTACGAGCCGGTGCGGGCGCTGGTCGAGAAGGGCGCGAACGTGCGCGCGGGGCAGCCGGTCGGGGTGCTGGAGGAGGGGCCGTTCCACTGCGCGGCGGGCTGCCTGCACTGGGGGCTGCGGCGCGAGGACGCCTATCTGGACCCGCTCTCGCTGCTGCCGCCCGCACTGCTGCGAAGAGGCCCTTCGCGGCTGCTGCCGGTGTTCGGGGTACCGGAGCCGGGCCCGCAGGCGGAGGTCGAGGCGGAGGCGAACCTCAGAGGGTGGGGCCGGGTCAGCCGCTCACACCGCGCAGGACCATCGCGACGGCGGTGTCGGCGATGACGCCCGGCTCCTCCGCGACACCCAGTTCGATACGGCGCACGGCGGCGTCGACCGAACCCTGGAGGAGCATGGCCGCCAGCCTCGGCTGGGTGTGGCCCAGGTCGCCGAGCGCTTCGACGATCATGGCGATCAGCCCGCCGTGCGCGGCCCGGATCTTCTCCCGGGCGCCCGCGTCCAGCTCGCTCGCGGAGATCGCGACGACCGCGCGGTGACGGCGGTCCCCGACGAGGTCGAGCTGCCGCCGCACATACGCCTCGATCTTCGCCTCGGGCGTCTCGGCGCGCTGCATGGCGTTCTCGACCTCGGCCGCCCAGACGGGGAAGTCGACGGCGCACAGCTCCTCGACGACGGCGGCACGGGAGCGGAAGTACTCGTACACGGAGGACCGGGCGAGGCCCGTACGCTCGGCGAGGGCGGGGAAGGTCAGCGCCTCCGTACCGCCCTCGGACAGCAGGGAGCGCGCGGCGTCCAGGAGGGCGCCGCGCTGCATGGTCCGGTGCTCGGCCACGGAGGCCGCTCGAATCCTGGGCACGCATCCACTCTACGGCGGCAGGCGTGCGGAGGAAGGGCGCGGCCGCCGATCGGATGGCCGGAGAGCGTCGGCAAACGCCGGGGAGGGCCGGGAAGGGGGCTTCGCGAGAAGTCAGCGGCCGGCGTCGGCCAGCTTCGCCCGGAGCTGGAGCACGGACTTGGTGTGGATCTGGCTGACCCGGCTCTCGGTCACCCCGAGGACGTTGCCGATCTCCGCGAGGGTGAGGCCCTCGTAGTAGTAGAGGGTCACCACCGTCTTCTCACGGTCGGGGAGGGTGTTGATGGCCCGGGCGAGCAGTCTTCGCAGCTCACGGTCCTCGGCGACCTCCACCGGGTCGTCGGCGGCGGTGTCCTCCAGGGTGTCCATCAGGCTCAGCCGGTCGCCGCCCTCGCCGCCGACATGCAGCAACTCCTCCAGGGCGACCACGTTCGCCAGGGACAACTGGCTGAAAACCGCGTGCAGTTCCTCCAGCGCGATGCCCATCTCCGAGGCGACCTCGGCCTCCGAGGGCGTACGCCGGAACTGCGCCTCCAGCGTGGCGTACGCGCGCTCCACGTTGCGCGCCTTCTGCCGGACGGACCGGGGGATCCAGTCCAGGGCCCGGAGTTCGTCGATCATCGCGCCGCGGATCCTGGTGATCGCGTACGTCTCGAACTTGATGGCCCGTTCGATGTCGAACTTCTCGATGGCGTCGATCAGTCCGAAGACCCCGGAGGAGACGAAGTCGGCCTGCTCGACGTTGGAAGGCAGCCCCACGCTCACCCGGCCCGCGACGTACTTCACGAGCGGCGAGTAGTGCAGGATCAGCTGCTCCCGCAGCCGTTCGTCGCCCGTGGTCTTGTACGAACGCCACAACTCGTCGAGGGAGGAGGGAGCGGGAGGGCGCACAGTGCCACGCGCAACCGGTGGTACTGCCGCGCGGTCAGACCCGGAGGTGTGCTGGGGCATGTGGTGCCTTGAGCCGTTCTGCCGTGAAGTGCTGGGGGACTTTTGTCTGGGGCGGAATCCTTGTGAGCGTAGCGTGACTGTGGCGTCGCAGTCCGCGCAGGACGGGAGTTCCCTGCCGCGTGATCGCGTCTCGCCGTCCACGCCGCCCGCGCCTGCCGGAGGCCGGGCCCGTCGCCGTGGGCGCGGCTTCCGAACAGGTCACCGATCGATCGTGCGAGGTCATCGGCCTTACCTTTTCACCCGAATGCTCCAGGTCAAGTATCGCCTCGCCGCGCGTTGTCGTTGCGTACCGGAGGAGGCGTCAACCGCCAGCCGTCGCCTTCGCGTTCGACGAACCCCAGTGAGTGCAGTTCGTACAGTCGACCGAGCGTTTCGTCGGCGGAGGCCCCCGCGGTGCGGGCGAGGTCACGGGGATGGGTGACCCCGTGGTACGGGAGCGCGTCGAGGACCCGCGCGGTGACCGCGTCCAGGTGGTCCCTGGGCAGCACCGGACCCCGGCGGACCGGCGGGAGGTCGCCGATGTCCCCGACCAGCTCGACCACTTCGTCCGCGTCGGTGACGAGGACGCCCTCGCCGCGCAAGAGCTCATGCACCCCTGCCGAGAGCCCACTGGTGGCCGGCCCGGGCACCCCCATGGAGCAGCGGCCCAACCGTTGCGCCTGGCGGGCGGTGGCCAGCGAACCGCTGCGGTATTCGGCTTCGACCACGACCGTGCCCCTGGTCAGCGCGGCGATGACGCGGTTGCGCAGGATGAACCGGCTGCGGGTGGGGTGTGCGGACGGCGGCAACTCGGCGACGATGAGCCCCTGTTGGGCTATCCGCCCGAGCAACTCGGCGTGCCCGCGCGGGTAGGGGACGTCGACGCCGCAGGCCAGCACCGCCGTCGTGGCCCCGCCCGCGGCCAGCGCGCCGCGGTGGGCGGCGCCGTCCACACCGAACGCGGCCCCCGACACCACCACCCAGCCGCGCTCCGCGAGCCCGGAGCCGAGGGTCGCCGCCATATGCGCCCCGTACGGGGTGCAGGCCCTCGCGCCGACGACCGCGACCGAGCGCAGGGACCACAGCCGCAGGTCGGGCCGCCCCCGCACCCAGAGACCGACGGGCCGCGCGTCGCCCAGGTCGTCCAGCTGGCTCGGCCACTCCCGGTCCCCCGGGCAGACGAAGCGCCCGCCCACCGCGGCGACCGCGGCCAGATCCCGCCCCGGCTCGGCGGCGGCCGCCCGCAGCCGGTAGCCCCCGAGCCGCGCGGCGGTCATCCCCGGCAGCTTCTCGGCGGAGCCGTCCTCGACGGTGAGCCGCCGCATCAGCTCGACCGGCCCGGTGAGCCGCAACCACCGCCCGGCACGCTCGTCCCCCGGCTCCAGCACCCGCGTCAACGCGGCCCTGGCCACCCGCTCCGCCTCCCGGCCCGGGTCCTGGGCCCGTTCCAGGTCCGGAGCCCGTTCCAGGTCCAGGTCCCGCCAGTCACAGTCGCCACCCCGGCCGGGCCCGCGCTCCCGGTGCGGGCCGTGCTCCGGGCCCGGGCCGTGCTTTCGGTGCGGGCCGTGCTCCCGGTGCGGGCCGTGCTCCCGGTGCGGGCCGTGCTCCCGGTGCGGGCCGTGCTCCGGGCCCGGGCCGTGCTTTCGGTCCGGGCCAGAACCCAGCCCCCCGCCCGGCCCCGCCCCGTGCCCCCGCTCCCCCGTCGCCCCGGTCACCGCTCCCCCACCCCCATCGGCACCCCGCGCTGGATGCCCGTCCGCAGCTCCAGCGCGACCGCCACGTCCGAGGCGTCCGGGCGGTCGGCGCCCCGTAGGTCCGCCACGGTCCAGGCGACCCGCAGCACCCGGTCCAAGCCCCGGGCCGTGAGGATTCCGCGTTCCAGGTCCCGCTCCGCCGCCGCCAGCGCCCCCGGGGCCGCGAGCAGCCTGGTCCGTAGCTCGTGACCCGGCACCTCGCTGTTCGTGGCCCACGGGGTGCCGGCCAGCCGCTCGGCCGCCCGCGCCCTGGCGTCCCGCACCCGTGCGGCGACGACGGCCGTCGACTCGCCCCGGCTGCCCTGGCCCAGGAGGTCCGCTCGGTCGACCGGCTCCACCTCGACCCGCAGGTCCACCCGGTCGAGCAGCGGCCCGGACAGGCGCGCCTGGTAGCGGCGGACCACCGAGGGCGGGCACTCGCAGCCCGCGCCGGTGAGCGTGTGGCGGCCGCAGGGACACGGATTGGCCGCCAGCACCATCAGAAACCGGGCGGGCAGCCGCACCACTCCCGCCGCCCGCGCGACCACCACATGGCCCGACTCCAGCGGCTGGCGCAGCGCGTCCAGGGCCTTGCCCGAGAATTCGGGGGCCTCGTCGAGGAAGAGCACGCCTCGGTGAGCCAGCGAGACCGCGCCCGGCCTCGGCATCCCGTTCCCGCCGCCCACCAGGGACTGCATGGTCGCCGAGTGGTGCGGAGCGCAGTAGGGCGCCCGGGAGACGAGTGGTTCACCCGGGGGGAGGATGCCCGCCACGGAGTGGACCGCCGTCACTTCGAGGGATTCCTGCCGGGTCAGCGGCGGCAGGACGGCCGACAGCCGTTCGGCCAGCATGGTCTTGCCCGCCCCCGGCGGGCCGGTGAACAGCAGATGGTGTCCGCCGGCCGCGGCCACCTCCAGGGCCTGGCGCGGCCGTGGCTGCCCCGCGACGTCCGCCAGGTCCGGCCGGTGCACGTCGCCCCGCGCGGCGGCCGGCGCGAGTCCCGTACCGAGGCCGGTGCCGGGGATCACTAGTCCGGCCAGCATGGCGTCGGGGCGCCCCTGGCCGTCGACGGGCTCGTCGGGCACCGGCTCGTCGCACAGGACGGCGATGAGCTGGCGCAGGCTCCGGACGCCGAGGACCGAGACCCCCGGCACCAGGGCAGCCTCCCCGGCCGTCTGCTCGGGGACGACCACCTGTTCGTACCCCGCTTCGGCGGCCGCGAGGACGGCGGGCAGCACGCCCCGCACGGGACGGACCCGGCCGTCCAGACCCAGCTCGCCGATCATCACCACATCGGCGATCGCGGCGGGGTCGATCCGCTCCGCCGCGCCGAGGACCGCACAGGCGACTGCGAGGTCGAAGCCCGAACCGCTCTTGGGGACCGAGGCCGGGGAGAGTCCGACCGTGAGCTTCTTCTGCGGCCACTCGGCCCCGGAATTGACCACGGCGGCCCGCACCCGGTCCCGGCTCTCGACCAGGCTCTTGTCCGGCAGTCCGACCAGGGTGAAGGCCGCCACCCCCGGCTCCAGGTCCGCCTGGACCTCCACCACCACGCCCTCGACGCCGACCAGCGCCACGGAACACGCTCGCGCGAAGCCCATCAGGACACCCCCCGGGCGTGCTCCGTGACCGGGGCTCCGCGTCGGGGCACGATCACCCCGATCAGGTCGATACGGACCCCGCCGGGCGGTGACCCGCCGTGCCGGTCGAGCCAGATCTCGGCGAGCCGCCGCAGCCGGTCGGCCTTGACCGGGCCGACCGCCGCCATGGGGTGTTCAAAAGCGTCGGACCTGCGCGTCTTCACCTCGCAGAAGACCAGGGCGTCACCGTCCCTGGCCACGATGTCGATCTCTCCGGCGCGACAGCGCCAGTTGCGCTCGACCACCGTCATCCCGGCTTCGGCCAGCAGCCGCGCCGCCAGATCCTCGCCATACCGCCCGAGTGCCCCCCGTGCGTTCATATCGGCACCACCTCCGGCACCGACTGTGACCCGGCCCGCCGAAAGATGTGGATCTTGGTGGACAACTCCGCGGATGTGGAAAACCCGGCCACCCACACGGGTGACCGGGCTGCTCACTGCAACGCGCGGGGTCAGCCCCCCGGAAGTTCCAGATCGCTCTTGTTGAGCTCTTCGATGTTGACGTCCTTGAAGGTCAGCACGCGGACCTGCTTGACGAACCTCGCAGGCCGGTACATGTCCCAGACCCAGGCGTCCGCCATGGACACCTCGAAGAAAACCTCACCCTGGACGGAGTGCACCTGCATCTCGTAGTCGTTGGTGAGGTAGAAGCGCCGTTCGGTCTCGATCACATATTTGAACAGACCGACGACATCGCGGTACTCCCGGTAGAGCTTCAGCTCCATCTCGGTCTCGTACTTCTCGAGGTCCTCGGCGCTCATGGCATGTTTCCCCTTCAGCCGTGCGTGCCCCCATTGTGCGTCAGCCTCCGGCGCCCCTGAACGATTAGACGATTTCGGGGGCCAGAACCAGCGGATCACGCGGGGGGCCCTCGTCGAGGAGCGTGCGCAGCAGCTCGGCGAGTCTGGTCGGGTACACCGTCTCACGCGTCGCGAGCAGTTCGGCGGAAGTCCACCACCTCAGACCGGCGACGCTGCGCAGTTCCAGGTCGGTGAGGCCCTGCGGGGCCGTGGCGATCCGCGTCGTACGGGCCAGGTAGTACCACTCGTCCTGGTTCCAGCGGCGTCCGTCGAACGGGAAGGAGCAGATCCGGGTCCAGAGCAGCGGGCCCAGCTCGATCTCCGTGATCCCGGTCTCCTCGGCGAGCTCCCGGCGGGCCGCCTGCTCCCGGGTCTCGTCGCCCTCGAGGCCGCCGCCCGGGGTGAACCACCAGGTGTCCGCGTGGTCGTCCGGCTCATGGCCGTGCAGGAGCAGCACGCGGTCGTCGGGGTCCAGGAGGACCACGCGGGCGACCTTGCGGGCCACGGTGGTCACCGGGCCGCTCCGGCCGTCGTCCCGCGACGGCCCAGGCGCGCCGCCACGGGCCCGTACACCGCCCCGAAGAGGATCAGCACCACCCCCACCAGGATCGCGCCCAGCTGGAGCGGCAGGGGCCCGGCGGCGGACACCCCGCCGGGCAGCGCGGCGAACGAGGAGGGGCGGTCGATCATGCCGTCCATCGGCCAGGCCACCGCGTCCACCCGGGCCTGCACGGCGCTCAGCGGTACGGAGCCCTCGCCGGCGTCCTGGAGGTGGACCCGGGAGTCCAGGGAGGTGGCACGTTCGTCGCCGAGGAGGAAGATCTGGCCCCGGGGCACGGTGGCGGAGAAGTCCTGGGGCGAGGCGGGCGCCTTCCCGCTCGCGGCGGCCGAGCCGCGATCGAGGTACGGCTCGTCGACGGGGGTCCCGTTGACGGTGAGCCGGCCCTCCCGGTCGCAACAGGCGACCTTGTCGCCGCCGACCCCGACGACCCGCTTCACCATCGGTGTGGCGCCCCAGACCTGATCGGTGAAGACCACCACGTCACCGCGCCGGACGTCGGCTCCGTCTATCCGCTCGGCCAGCACCCGGTCGCCGGGGGTCACCGTGGGTGACATGGAGTCGGTCGGGATCGTGTACGGCTGGTAGACCACCGCCGCCCAGGCGAAACCGCCGAGGAAGAGCACACAGCCGACGGCCACGGCGAGGCCCGACACCATGGCGCCGAGCCGGCCGCGGCCGTCTTCCTTGCTTCCCGTACCGCTCATCCCAGCGCTCCCCCCGTCGGAGATCGACAATCGCTGATCCGAGTCGGCACCCTACCCGGCGGTACGCCCGGCGGTCAGCCTCCGGCGGCGCCACAACACGAGGGGCACCGCTCCGGCTACGCCCAGTGCCGCCGGCGCCATCGCGGCGGCCGCGTTCAGGCCGGGCTGGTCGAAGGTGTCGGGGACCGGAAGGGTCGACCAGCGGCCCAGCGGCCAGGCGACGACGACGGCGCGGCCGACGACCTCGTCGTTGGAGACCGTGCCCTGTCCCGGGAGCTCCTGGTGGTAGCGCGAGTCCAGGGAGTTCTGCCGGTGGTCGCCCATGACGAAGATCCGGCCGTCGGGCACCTTGATCGGCCCGAAGGGCTTGTCGTTGCACGGGGTGTTCCCGGGGAAGATGAACGACTTCTCGTCCAGGCTCTTCCCGTTGACCGTGACCGGGCCGTTCTCCTTGCACTCCACGGTGTCGCCGCCGACCGCGATGACCCGCTTGATCAGGTCCTTCTCCTCGGAGGACGGCATCAGGCCGATGAAGCTCAGGAACTTCTGCACCGCGTTGGGCTCCGGGGTCGCGGTGTCCTCCAGCCAGCCGCCCGGGTCGTGGAAGACCACGACCTCGCCGCGCTCCGGCTCCGAGCCGAACCACGGGGTCAGCTTGTCGACCAGCACCCGGTCGCCCCGCTGCAGGGTGTTCTGCATGGAGTCCGAGGGGATCGAGAACGCCTGGACCAGGAACGTCTTGATCAGCAGCGCCAGGATCAGGGCGATGCCGACGAGCAGCGGCAGCTCCAGCCAGAAGGAACGCTGCTTCTTGGGACGCCTGCCACCGTCGCCGCCCGGGTTGTCGCCGTCGCCGCCCGGGGGATGGCCCTCACCCTCCGGCGGGACCGCCGCCCCGCCCGCGGGAGACTCGTCGCGCTCCGGCCGGTCCTCGGGTTCGTCGTGTCCGGATCGTGCGCCGACCGCCAAATCCCCCACATCCACTCCTCAATACGTGCCACTGCCCGCGCCCCATCAGACGCAGGCCCACCACTCCCATAACGAGCGGGAGTTCCGCAGGGGTCGGGAGCCGGACCATTCCATCGCGATCCGGAGGTGCCACACTATTCGACGGGGCCGGAGCCGCTGCCTCCGCTGTGCGCGAGTCCGGGACCGCGGTGAAGGCGTCGCGTTCCTCAAGGGTGCTCCAGTGGCCGAACGGCCAGGCGATCACGACGGCCCGCCCCACGACCTCCTCCTCGGAGACCGTGCCCCGGTCGGGTTCGTCGAGGTGGAAGCGGGAGTCGGCGGAGTCGGACCGGTGGTCCCCCATCACGAAGAGCCGCCCCTCGGGGACCTTCACCTCGAACGAGATGGTCGAGGGCCGGTCGTCGGGGTGGAGGTACGTCTCGGCCAGCGGTACGCCGTTGACGGTGACCCGGCCGTCCTCGCCGCAGCACTTCACGGTGTCGCCGCCGACCGCGATGACCCGCTTGATCAGGTCCTGCTCGTCGTCGGACGGCAGCAGCCCGATGAAGGTCAGCAGCTCGGTGGCCTGCTTGACGCCGATCGGCGGGTCCTTCTTCTGCCCGGGGTTCTCCTGCTGGAGCCAGCCGCCGGGATCCTTGAAGACCACGACGTCGCCGCGCTGCGGCTTCGACCCGAACCACGGGGTCAGTTTGTCGACGAGCACCCGGTCGCCGATCCGGATGGTCTGTTCCATCGACCCGGACGGGATGACGAACGCCTGGACCAGGAACGTCTTCAGGACGAGCGCGATCAGCAGCGCCACGACGACGAGGACGGGTATCTCCTTCACCGCGGACCTGCGGCGCTTGCGTCGGACCTTCTTGGCGAGCTTGCGGCGCTCCGCCCGGGTGGGCAGCGAGCGCGGCGCGGTCGGCCTGGTCCCGGTCGGCAGGGACGCGCGGGGGTCGGACGCGCCGCGCGGGCGTCCGCGGTTACCCATGCGCCGCGCCGGGCGCCCGTACGTCACCGAAGGCGCCGGTCCCGGCCAGCGAGCCGACCCGGGCGGGCGGCCAGCCCAGCCAGTCCACCCGGCCGGTCACCCGCTCGACGGGGACCATCCCGCCGCCGGGCGATCCGAGGTGGTCCCGGGAGTCGCTGGAGCGGCTGCGGTGGTCGCCCATCATCCAGAGGGTGCCGACGGACACCACGATGTCGAAGGGCACCCGGGAAGCGGTGTCACCGGGGTACAGATACGGCTCGTCGACCACGGTGCCGTTGACCGCCAGCCTCCCCCGCGCGTCGCAGCAGACCACGCGGTCGCCGCCCACGCCCACCACCCGCTTCACGAAGTCCGTGTCGGCGGGCTCCGCGAGCCCCAGGGAGGCCGCCGCCCCGCGCACCAGCCCGGTCAGGGGGTTCGCGTCGAGGTCCTCCCGTACGAACGATCCCGTGCCGT
Organism: Streptomyces sp. NPDC058375; assembly: GCF_042723425.1. Taxonomy (NCBI): domain Bacteria; kingdom Bacillati; phylum Actinomycetota; class Actinomycetes; order Kitasatosporales; family Streptomycetaceae; genus Streptomyces; species Streptomyces sp. NPDC058375. The sequence continues at coordinate 11,270 of NZ_JBHXJG010000130.1, forward strand.
CGAAGACCACCACGTCGCCGCGTCGGGGCTCGGCGCCGAAACGGTACGCCAGCTTGTTCACCAGCACCCGGTCACCGACCTGCAGCGTGGGCTCCATCGAGCGGCTGGGGATCAGGAAGGGCTGGACCACGTAGGAGCTGAACAGCAGCAGGGCGACGGTGGCCAGGACCGCCCCGGCGAGCACCCGCCGCCAGGACAGCGCGGAGGCGACGCGGGCCCGCGTACGCGAAAAGCGCGACCCCTCCCCGGATCCCGCGTCGGGTTCCGAGGAGCGGTCGCGCTCCGAGTGCTGTGCTTGCGTGTCCATCGCGGCCGAAGCTTATCCGGCCACGCTGTGAACGCGGGCGGCAGCTCAGTTGTCGCGCTTCTCCTTGATCTTCGCGGCCTTGCCGCGCAGCTCACGGAGGAAGTACAGCTTGGCGCGGCGGACGTCACCGCGGGTGACGAGCTCGATCTTCTCGAAGATCGGGCTGTGCACCGGGAAGGTCCGCTCGACGCCGACGGAGAAGGAGACCTTGCGGACCGTGAAGGTCTCGCTGACGCCCGAGCCCTGGCGGCGGATGACAACACCCTTGAACTGCTGGATACGGGAGCGGTTGCCCTCGATCACGCGCACGTGGACGTTGACGGTGTCACCGGGGCGGAACGCCGGGACGTCCGAACGGAGGGTGGCGGCGTTGACGCCATCGAGCAGGGAGGTCATGATTTCTGCTTTCTTCGCCGATGCCACAGGTCATCGACGGAATGTCGTTGAAGAGTTCGGAGTGCTGATCGCGTCGGGCGGGCGTCTTTCCCCCTGTGGCAGGGGCGCACACCGGACGTACAGCAGCGGCCTATTGTTCCACGGCGTTGGGCCTGCGCCAAAATCGGCCGCCGGGCTCCGGTGCGAAGCCGAGGATGGAGAGGATCTCGCGGTCCTTCTTGTCGAAGGCGCTCGCCTCGCACCGCTCGATCAGATCGGGGCGGTTGAGGGCGGTACGGGCGAAGGCCTGGTCCCGCCGCCAGCGCGCGATCTTCCCGTGATGGCCGCTGAGTAGGACGTCCGGGATGGACCGGCCGCGCCACTCCGGCGGCTTGGTGTAGACGGGGCCCTCCAGGAGGTTGGCCATCGCGCCCGGGGCGAAGGAGTCGTCCCGGTGGGACTCGGCGTTGCCGAGGACGCCGGGCAGCAGCCGGGCCACGGCCTCGGTGATCACCAGGACGGCCGCTTCCCCGCCGGCCAGTACGTAGTCCCCGATGGAGACCTCGACCACCCGTAGCCGGGTGGCGTACTCGTCGATCACCCGGCGGTCGATGCCCTCGTACCGCGCCGGAGTGAAGAGCAGCCAGGGCTCGGCGGAGAGTTCGACGGCGAGTTCCTGGGTGAACGGCCGCCCGCTGGGCGTGGGCACGACGAGTACCGGGGAGTGCGCCCCGGCCTCGTAGCCGTCGGCCAGGGACTCGTCCAGGGCGTCGCCCCAGGGCTCGGTCTTCATGACCATGCCGGGTCCGCCGCCGTAGGGGGTGTCGTCGACCGTGTTGTGCCGGTCGTACGTCCACTCCCGCAGGTCGTGGACGTGGACGTCCAGCACGCCACGGGCGCGGGCCTTGCCGACCAGGGAGACGTTCAGCGGTTCCAGGTACTCCGGGAAGATCGTGACGACGTCGAGCCGCATCAGGCGTCGCCCTTCGGCGCCTGGCCCGCGTCCCCGGAGGCAGCGTCCCCGGCGGCCGCATCGCCGGTCTCCTCGTCGCGGGAGGAGGCGATCACGGCCTCGCTCTCGTCGATCAGGCCGGGCGGCGGGGTGATGACCGCGCGCTGCTCCTCCAGGTCGATCTCGGTGACGATCTCCTCGACGAAGGGGATCATCACCTCGCTGCCGTCGGGGCGCTCCACGATGAACAGGTCCTGCGAGGGCAGGTGGGAGATCTCGGTGATCCGGCCGATCTCCGTGCCGTCGGCGAGGACGACGTCGAGGTCGATCAGCTGGTGGTCGTAGAACTCGTCCTCCTCCTCGGGCAGTTCCTCCGGGTCCACCTCGGCGATGAGCAGGGTGTTGCGCAGAGCTTCGGCGGCGGTGCGGTCGCGTACGCCCTCGAAGCGCAGCAGGAGCCTGCCGCTGTGGACCCGGCCCGTCTCGATTGTCAGCGGACCCGTCTCCGCCGGTTCGGTGGCCAGGACCGCGCCGGGTCCGAGCCGCAGTTCGGGCTCGTCCGTTCGTACCTCGACGGTGACCTCGCCCTTGATGCCGTGGGCGCGGCCGATCCGCGCGACTACCAACTGCACGCTGTTCTCCGATTGATGGGGTGCGGACGGGGAGGGGAACCGTCCGGGTGGCCGACGACAAAGGCCGGGGACGGCCCGAAGGCCCTCCCCGGCCCTGGCCGGTGTTCAACTCGCTGATCAGCGAACCTGGTCCACATCGACGAGGTCGACGCGGATACCGCGGCCGCCGATGGCACCCACGACCGTACGCAGAGCGCGAGCGGTGCGGCCGTTACGGCCGATGACCTTGCCGAGGTCGTCGGGGTGCACCCGGACCTCCAGCACGCGCCCGCGACGCAGGGTGCGCTCGGCAACCTGCACGTCGTCGGGGTTGTCGACGATGCCCTTCACGAGGTGCTCGAGAGCCTCCTCGAGCATGCTCAAGCCTCGGTCGACTCGGTGGACGCGGCAGCGTCAGCCGCCTCGTCCGCCTTCTTGTCGGACTTCTTGGCCTTGGGGGTGATGGCCTCACCCTTGGCCTCGTCGCCGTCCGAGGACAGCGCCTCGAACAGCGCGCGCTTGTCAGCCTTGGGCTCCGGCTGCAGCAGCGGCGCGGGGGCCGGGAGGCCCTTGTGGGCCTGCCAGTCACCGGTGAGCTTCAGGATCGCGAGAACCGGCTCGGTCGGCTGGGCGCCGACGGACAGCCAGTACTGCGCACGCTCCGAGTTGACCTCGATGCGCGAGGGGTTCTGCACCGGGTGGTACAGGCCGATCTCCTCGATGGCCCGGCCGTCACGGCGGGTACGGGAGTCGGCGACGACGATGCGGTAGTGAGGCGAACGGATCTTGCCCAGACGCTTCAGCTTGATCTTGACTGCCACGGAAGTGGTGTCTCCTGGTCTCTGACGTGGTTGGGCACAACTAGATGCCACGTGGGGTTGCGGTACTCGGAGTGCCCGATGGACGCGTCAGCCGGAGGAGAGAGGGGTCCTGTGCGGCTGTCGAGTACAGCTAGCCATTGTGCCACACGCCATCGGCTCACCCCACCGCGACCGCTTCCGGGATCCGGAACGGCTTGCCGCAGCCGCCGCAGACGATCGGCGCCTGCGCCAGGACCGACGGGACGACGCGGACGTTGCGTCCGCAGTCGCAGACGGCCTTGACCCGCACGCCGCCCCCGGAGGAACCGTGCCGGGCGGCAGGTCCGCGGAAGGAGCGCTTGGTGTCGGCGGCGGTGGCGACGGTGTGCGCCTTGAGGGCGCGCTGCAGCCGTTCGGTGGTCGGACGGTACCGGCGCTTGGCTTCCGGATTCAGCGTGACCAGCGAGAATCCGCTGCTGGGGTGGGGTTCCTCGGCATGATCGAGGCCCAGCTCCTCGGCGATCGCGAGGAAGCGTCGGTTGTGGTAGCGGCCGGCGCGGGAGGTGTCTCGGACTCCTCTCGCGGCGGCGATGCCGTGGACTGCCTCGTGGAGCAGTCGCTCGAAGGAGAGCTCGGCGCCACAGGCGGACGAGGACTCTCCGATCAGGGACTCGGGCGCGGCAAGATCGGGCAGCTCGGGGTGGTACCGCTGAATGTCGGCCCACGCCTGTGCCAGCTCTGCGGCAAGTACAGGTGGTGTCGTGCTCACGTCGTGACAACGAGCCCGAGTGCTCCGGTGTTCCTATTCCGGGGCATCCCAAATAATTTGCACGTACCAGTCAGTTGCCCTTGATGCGTCCGGACGAGGGCGGGTACGCAGAACTGCGGAGAAGGCGCACAGCTCGCACCAAGGTGGTGCACAGCGTGCGGTACGCCCGGCGGCTACGGATGTGAGGAGCGCGGGCGGCCCGCGCTCCTGACGAATCCGCCCGGAAGACTACCCTTCACCCCGCTCGACGTGCCCGGCGCGGGGTGTCGGGTAAGACTGGTCGGAGAGCAGACGTGGGACGGGGCGCACGACCGGGGCACGCAAGCACTGTTCCACAACCCCTGGACGGAACGGCGGATGCGCAGTTCTCTGGCTACGGGGGTGCGGAACACACGCACACGGGGGACGTCCACTCGGGCACGACCGACCTCTTGGCGGATTGGGGCACTTTCCATGACACCAACGCTCGTCCGGAACCAGCTGGGCGCGGACGCCTCCGCGCCGGCGGACGCCGGTACCCGCGCACGCGACTGGGCCGAGATCCAGGAACGCATGCTCGCGCCGCTCTACGAGGCGGTGTACGACCGGATGGAAGTGGGGGCCGCCACCCGGATGCTGTCCCTCGGCTGCGGTTCGGGCCTCGCGATGCTCGTCGCGGCGGCCCGGGGGGCGCACGTCACGGGTGTGGACTCCGACCGGGAGCGCCTGGCGCTGGCCCGGGCGCGGCTGCTGCCCGACGCCGGCTGGGACGACGCGCCCGCGCACTCCCCGCACCCGGCCCGTCGCCGGGCCCGGCTGCTGGAGGAAGGGCGGCCCGCGCCCGCCGGCGCGGACGGCGCTCCGTACAACCTGATCACGGTCTTCGAGCCGATCGGCTGCGCGGCCGGGGACTCCGAGGGGCTGGTGCCGGCGCTGCGGTCGGCCGTGCCGCTGGCCGTGCGGGGCGCCTCGGTGGTGCTGACGAGCTGGGGCCCGCCCGAGCGCTGCGCCACGGCGGCGGTGCTGCGGGTGGCCGCGCGGCTCGCGGAGTCCGCGCGTCCGCCCCGTACGGAACCGGGCAGGTGGCGGCCCACGCTCCGGGACGACCTGGAGGACGTGGCGGCGCGGGCCGGGCTGAAGCCGGACGGTTCGGGGCGGGTGTCCTGCCCGTTCGGGTACGCGGATGTGGGCAGCGCGGTGCGCGGGCTGCTGTCCACCGGCCTCTTCGACGCCGCCGTACGGGCCACGGACCGCTCCCAGGTGGAGAAGGAGGTCGCGGAGGCCCTGCATCCGTACCGGCGGGAGGACGGCACGGTGTGGATGCCGAACGTCTTCCGCTATCTGGTCTGCGTGACCTGAGCGAGCCCTCCTCAGGACATACGTAAGGGGCGCCCTCTCTCAAGGGCGCCCCTTACGCGTGCTGCTCGGGTCTCGTTACATGAACTTCTTGAACTCGTCCGGCAGCTCGAAGTTCTTGTCCTCCTGGGCGGGCAGGCCGAACGCGCCGCCCTGGGCCGCCTGCTCGCGGCGCTCCGCGGCGGCGGCCTCCTCGGCCTTGCGCTTCATGGGGTTGCCGCTCTTGCGCTTGCCCTTGGCCTGCTTGACCTGCTTCTTCTGACGGCCGGGGCCGCCGCCCATGCCGGGCATCCCCGGCATCCCGGGCATCCCGCCGCCCTGGGCCATCTTCGACATCATCTTGCGGGCCTCGAAGAAGCGCTCCACCAGGCTCTTGACCGCGGAGACCTCGACGCCCGAGCCCTTGGCGATACGGGCCCGGCGCGAACCGTTGATGAGCGTCGGCTCGGCGCGCTCCTTGGGGGTCATCGACTTGATGATCGCGGCGGTGCGGTCGATGTCGCGCTCGTCGATGTTGTTGATCTGGTCCTTGATCTGCCCCATGCCGGGCAGCATTCCGAGCAGCTTGGAGATGGAGCCCATCTTGCGGACCTGCTCCATCTGGGCCAGGAAGTCGTCGAGGGTGAAGTCCTTCCCACCCTTGCTCGACTGGAGCTTCGAGGCCATTTTGGCGGCCTCTTCCTGGCTGAACGTCTTCTCCGCCTGCTCGATCAGGGTGAGCAGGTCACCCATGTCGAGGATGCGGGAGGCCATCCGGTCCGGGTGGAACGCGTCGAAGTCCTCCAGCTTCTCGCCGTTCGACGCGAACATGACCTGCTTGCCCGTGACGTGGGCGATCGACAGGGCCGCGCCACCGCGGGCGTCGCCGTCGAGCTTGGAGAGCACCACGCCGTCGAAGCCGACGCCGTCGCGGAAGGCCTCGGCGGTGTTGACCGCGTCCTGGCCGATCATCGCGTCGACGACGAAGAGGATCTCGTCGGGGCTGACGGCGTCGCGGATGTCCGCGGCCTGCTGCATCAGCTCCTGGTCGATGCCGAGGCGGCCGGCGGTGTCGACGATGACGATGTCGTGGACCTTGGCCTTGGCGAACTCGATGGAGTCCTTGGCGACCTGGACCGGGTCGCCGACGCCGTTGCCCGGCTCGGGGGCGTACACCGCGACGCCGGCGCGCTCGGCGACGACGCTCAGCTGGTTGACGGCGTTGGGGCGCTGGAGGTCACACGCGACGAGCAGCGGGGAGTGGCCCTGGCCCTTGAGCCAGAGGCCGAGCTTTCCGGCGAGCGTCGTCTTACCGGCGCCCTGGAGGCCGGCGAGCATGATCACGGTGGGCGCGGTCTTGGCGAACCGCAGCCGCCGGGTCTCGCCGCCGAGGATGGAGACGAGCTCCTCGTTGACGATCTTGACGACCTGCTGGGCGGGGTTCAGCGCCTGGGAGACCTCGACGCCGCGCGCCCGCTCCTTGACGTTGGCGATGAAGGCCCGGACCACGGGCAGGGCGACGTCGGCTTCCAGCAGGGCGATACGGATCTCGCGTGCCGTGGCGTCGATGTCCGCCTCGGACAAGCGGCCCTTGCCCCTGAGGTTCTTGAAAGTCGCGCTAAGGCGGTCGGAGAGAGTATCGAACACGGCGCTCGTCGGTCCTCAGGGTCGGGGTCGGGGGCTGGTCAATCGCCCTCCAGGGTATCGGTCCCCCGGAGAACACCAAGCCCTCGCCCGGATACGGAGCCGGGCGAGGGCTTCGGCGAAGTGTCCTGCGGGTCAGCCGAGGGCCTTCTCGACCTCCCGGGCGACCTCGGCGGCCCGGGCCGGGGAGAGCGGTTCGTCGTCGGTCCCGGTGACGTAGAAGGCGTCCACGGCGTTGGCGCCGAGGGTGGAGACATGGGCGCTCAGCACCCGTACGGCACTCCCTTCCAGGGCGTTGCCGATGCGGTGCAGCAGGCCCGGGGCGTCCTGGGCGCGGACCTCGATGACGGTGGCGCGCCGGGAGCCCGCGGCGGCCACGGTGACCCGGGGCGGCGGGGCCTTGACGCCTCGCCTGCGCGGATAGGCGGCCTCGCGCTCGGCGAGGCGGGCCCGGATGTCCAGGGATCCGTCCAGGGCGCGTACGAGGTCGGCGCGCAGGCGGGCGGCCTGCGGGAGGGAGCCGTACTCGGCGGCGACCCGCCAGCTGAGCAGCAGCAGGTCCGCCTTCTCCCCCACCTCGTTGGGCAGCTCCACCGCGCGCAGGTCGGCGGCGCGCACGGTGAGGCGGTGCAGGGCGAGGACTCCGGCGGCGGCGGGCAGGACGCCGGGGCGGTCGGGCAGGGCGATGAGGAGTTCGACGCCGACGGGTTCCACTTCGCCGTCGCCGGCGGGCTCCTCGGGCTGGGTGTGCAGGGCGAGGACGGGTTCGCCGGTGCGCAGGGCCTCGATGGTGAGGCGTTCCTGCTCGGCGCTGGGCGCCTCTTCCTCGGGCTCCTCGGGGAGCTCCCCGGCGAGCACGGCTTGGACCCGTTTGACCAGGTCGGCGACGAGGGAGGCCCGCCAGGCGGACCAGGCGGCGGGGCCGGTGGCGAGCGCGTCGGCCTCGGTGAGGGCGTGCAGCAGCTCCAGGGTGGAGGCGGTGGAGACGGCGGCGGCGACCGACTGCACGGTGGCGGGGTCGTCGAGGTCGCGCCGGGTGGCGGTGTCGACGAGCAGCAGATGGTGGCGTACGAGGGTGGCGATGACGCCCACGTCGTGCTTGTCGAAGCCGATCCGGGTGGCCATGTCCCGGGCGATGACCTCACCGGCCACCGAGTGGTCGCCGGGCCAGCCCTTGCCGATGTCGTGCAGGAGGGCCGCGACCAGGAGGAGGTCGGGGCGGTGGACGCGGCGGGTGAGGGAGGCGGCGCGGACGGCGGTCTCCACGAGGTGCCGGTCGACGGTCCAGGTGTGGACGGGGTTGCGCTGGGGGCGGCAGTGGACGCGTTCCCAGTCGGGCAGCAGCCGGGTGATGATCCCTTCCGCTTCGAGCGCCTCCCAGACGCCGACGGTGGCCTCCCCCGCGCCGAGCAGGGTGACGAGTTCCTCGCGGGCCTCGGGGGGCCACGGGACCGGCAGCGGCTGTGCGGTGGTCGCCAGGTGGCGTACGAGGTGGCGGGAGAGCGGGAGCCCGGCCTCGGCGGCGGCCGCGGCGGCGCGCAGGGTGAGGACCGGGTCGCGTTCGGGGCGGGCGGCGCGGGCGAGGACCACTTCGCCGTCCGCGTCCACCACACCGTCGGCGAGCGGGGTGCGCTCGGGGGCGGGCTTGGAGCCGAGGCCGCCGCTGAGCATGGCGCGCAGCTTCGGGCGGACCGAGCGGGCGCGCAGGACCCGGTTGACCTCGCGCCAGGTGACGTCGGTGGCGTACGAGACCGTCCGCGCGGCCTCGTAGACCTGGCGCAGCAGGGTGTCGGCGTCGAGGAGGCCGAGGGCCTGGGCGACCTGGTCCTGTTCCTGGAGGGCGAGCCGGTCGGTGGCGCGCCCGGTGGTGAGGTGGAGGGCGTCGCGAGCGTCGAGGAGGGTGCGGCGGGCCCGGTCGAGCCCTTCGCGCGGGGCGTCGGCGACCCAGGAGGCGGCGACCGCGCGCAGGGCGGTGGCGTCGCGGAGGCCGCCGCGAGCCTCCTTCAGGTCGGGTTCCAGGAGGAACTGGAGCTCGCCCATCCGCTCCGCGCGTTCCTGGCACAGCTCGTGGAGGGCGGGGAGGCGCCCCGGGGCCTGGTTGCGCCAGTCGGCGAGGATCGCGGTGCGCAGCGAGGCGACGAGGCCGAGATCGCCTGTGACCGGGCGGGCGTCCAGCAGGCCGAGCTGGACCTTGAGGTCCTCGCCCGCCGTCTTCCGGGCCTCGCCGGGAGTGCGTACGGAGTGGTCGAGGGCCAGGCCCAGGTCCCAGACGGGGTACCAGATGGCGTCGGCGAGGGCGGCGAGGGCCGCCGCGTCGGCGCTGCCGTCGTGGAGGAGGAGCAGGTCGAGGTCGCTGCGCGGGGACAGCTCGCCGCGGCCGTAGCCTCCGACGGCGACGAGGGCGGCGCCGCGCACCCCGGTGCGGGTCGCGGCGGCGGTGAACAGGCCGGTGAGCCAGTCGTCGGTGAGGCGGGCGAGGGCCGCACGGCGCGGCGGCCCGGACCCC
>NZ_JBHXJG010000131.1:0-20483 GCF_042723425.1 Streptomyces sp. NPDC058375
GAAGGACGTCGAACTCGCCGCATAACCCCAGCAACACCGAACCGCCCCAAACCCGACAGGGGTGCCTTGACGAACGACATAGAGGCACCCCCCCCCGACAGCGACCTTCGCACCATTCGACATGGTCCACGCCTCCTTCGCGGCCGGCGCCGCTCCTGTTGTGTGAACGCGTCCGCGCGCCCTTACGTTCCCCACGTTGCCGGGTGGCCGCGCCACTCGCCGTACTACCGCAGCGGTTCACCGACGTCGTGCATGTGCGCCAGCGCCTGCCGGTAGGACTCGATGAGCCCGGTTTCCGCGTACGGCATGCCGATGCCCGCGCAGTGCGCCCTGACCAGGGGCTGGGCAAGACGCAGATGGGGGCGGGGCATGCTCGGGAAGAGGTGGTGCTCGATCTGGTAGTTCAGCCCGCCGAGGAACCAGTCGGTCAGGACGGCGCCGCGTACGTTGCGCGAGGTCAGGACCTGCCGCTGGAGGTGACCCCAGCGCTCACCGTCGGGGTCGGGCATCTCCATCCCCTTGTGGTTGGGGGCGAAGGCCAGGCCCAGATGGAGACCGAACAGGGCGTGCAGCACCAGGGCGAAGACGATCGCCTTGCCCGGGGACAGTGTGCTGAGCAGCAGCGTCGCGTAGAGGGCGATGTGCGCGGTCAGCAGCAGCGCCGAGACGGCCCGCTCCCGGAGGGGCTGACGGCGCAGGAACTGGAATCCGTAGATCTTCAGCGCGATGCCTTCGAGCAGCAGCATCGGGAAGAACAGCCGGGCCTGGTTCCTGGTCAGCCAGCGGGCGAATCCCTCCCGCTGCGCCGCCTGCTTCTGGGTCCAGACCAGGGCGCCGACACCGACATCGGGGTCCTTGTCGATGTGGTTGGGGTTGGCGTGGTGGCGTACGTGCTTGTCGTTCCACCAGGCTTCGTTCATACCGAGAAGCAGATTGGCGTGTACGAGACCGATGAGCCGGCTCGTCCGGCGGTCGCCGGATATCTGCGCATGACCCGCGTCGTGGGCGACGAAGGCCGTACGGGTCCACAGGACCGCCAGCGGCAGGGCGAGGAGCAGGCTCCACCAGGTGTCGCCCACCAGGACGAGGCCGGTGGCCACCGCGCCCAGGGCCAGCAGATTGGCGGCGATGCCGAGCACATACCGGTCCGTGCGGCGCTCCAGCAGGCCCTGGTCCCTCACCGCACGCAGCAGCGGCGCGAAGTCGCTTCCGGCCGTTGCCCCGCGGGCGTCGGCCCCGCGGGCGTCGACCGGGCGGGCGTCGACCGGGCGGGCGTCGACCGGGCGGGCGTCGACCGGGTGGTCCGGGCTGCTTTCGTCGGCGGGGTCCGCAACAGTGGCTGTCGCCTGGGGCATGACGTCTCCGGTCTCTGGAACCTGTGCGCTGACCTCATCGAACGTACGGACCGAGGGCCGGTGGGAGCCATGGCGCCACCACCCTGGTCCCCCTGGGGCAGACCCCCGTATCCGGGGGTGGGGCTGGCTGCACCACCGAGTCCGGAGCCGGAGCATGAGTGATGCACGCCACACACCCGTACGGCCCGTCGTCGGGCGAAGTGGAGTACCCTCGGCGACTCCGCCCACTAGTCAAATTTGAGGAATCAGACATCGCTGTGCACAGGCACCCTGCGGCAACGCCCTCCGAGATCGCCGAACTGTCCCGCTGCGCCGCGGTCTTCGTCCCCGCGGATCCGGCTCGTACCGGCAGGATCGCGTTCTGGGATCCGGACGGTAGCACCCCCTGCGACACCCCTGCGGCCGGGTCGGAGCTGACCGTGGTCGGAGCCGACCTGCGGCCCCGTACGGTCTCGGCGCTGTTCCTCCCCGTGCGGGACGCTCTGCCGGTGCTGACCCGGGCACGGGCCGCCGCGCAGGCCTCGCCCGCCACCGCCTTCTGGGGCGCCGCCGCGCTCCTCGCTCTCCAGTTCGTCGCCCGCGGCCTGCTGCTGCCGGGGCTGAGCACCGCCGACCACGACGCCTGGCGGATCGGGCCGTTGAGCGCCGAGGACCTCGAACGGATCCGGGAGCTCTCGGCCTCGATGCCGCCGACCGCACACGCGACTCCCGTTCCGGACGGGGAAGACGCGGGAGACGGGGAAGACGCGGGAGACGGGGAGCCGTTGCTGCCCGAACCGGAGCGCCTGCTGCGTGCGTTCCTCGATGCCGTGGCCGACGCGATGCCCCGTACCCCGGCTGCCGGCTTCGCCGCCGCCGGCCCCGCGTTCACCGCCCAGCGGCCCCAGCACCTGCCCGAGGGGCGGGCCTGGGCGGCCGATGTGGCGGCCGGTCACGATGCGGGCGTACGGCTCTCGTTGCGTATCGAGGTCACGGGGGTGGCCGCGGGGCGGAGCGGCGCGGAGGCGGGCTCCGATGCCGCCGCGGGAGCGGTGGGGCCGGGGCCCTCCGGTACGGACGTGGCCGCGCCGTCGTTCCGTGCCGTGCTGCAGATCCACAGTGTCAGCGATCCCCCCCTGGTCGCCGATGCGGCCGAGGTGTGGGCGGGCGGCTCACGGACCGCGGCCGCGTTCGGGCCGGGGGCCCGGATGGACGCCCTCCTCACCCTGCGGCGGGCCGCCCGCGCCTGGCCCCCGCTGGCGCCGTTGCTCTCCGCCGCGGTGCCGGACGCGGTGGAACCTGCCGACGAGGAGATCGCCGAGCTGCTGGGGTCCGCCTCACGTGCCCTGGCCGCCGCCGGTGTGCAGGTGCACTGGCCCAGGGAACTCGCCAGGAAGCTCACCGCGCGTGCCGTGATCGGCCCGGATGGCGCGGACGGCTCGGACGGCGCGGACCGGGAGGGTGACGGGCAGGGGGCCGGGCCTCGGGGGCGTACCCCTGGGGACGTGCCCTCGTTCCTCTCCGCCGACGCCCTCTTGTCCTTCGACTGGCGGTTCGCCCTGGGCGACCGGAAGCTGACCCGCGAGGAGCTGGACCGGCTCGCCGAGTCCAGCAGGCCCATCGTGCGACTGCGCGACCAGTGGGTGCTCATCGACCCCGAGGAGGCGCGGCGGGCCCGGGAGACCCAGGACCGCAAGGTCACCCCGATCGACGCGCTCGGCGCGGTGCTGACCGGTTCGACGGAGGTGGACGGCCGCCGCGTCGAGGTGGCGGCGACCGGCTGGCTCCAGCAGTTGCGGGACCGGCTGGCCGACCCGGAGTCCGCCGCCCAGCAGTCGATCGGGCAGCCCGAGGCGCTCACCGCGACCCTGCGCGACTACCAGTTGCGCGGTCTGAACTGGCTGAACACCATGACCTCACTCGGCCTCGGAGCCTGCCTCGCCGACGACATGGGCCTCGGCAAGACGATCACACTCATCGCCCTGCACCTGCACCGGCAGAGCGACCGGGACGCGGCAGGACCGACGCTGGTGGTGTGCCCGACGTCGTTGATGGGGAACTGGCAGCGGGAGATCGAGCGGTTCGCGCCGGGCACCCCCGTCCGCCGCTTCCACAGCGCGTCGCGTTCCCTGGATGGCCTGGTGGACGGCGAGTTCGTGCTGACGACGTACGGCACGATGCGCCTCGACGCGCCCCGGCTCGCCGCCGTGTCCTGGGGCATGGTCGTCATCGACGAGACGCAACACGTGAAGAACCCGCGCTCGGCGACGGCCAAGCAGTTGCGGACGATCGGCGCCCGGGCCCGCGTCGCGCTCACCGGCACCCCCGTGGAGAACAACCTCTCCGAGCTGTGGGCGATCCTGGACTGGACGACGCCCGGTCTGCTCGGCCGGCTCGGCACCTTCCGTACGCGGTACGCCGCCGCGGTCGAGGGCGGCAACGATCCGGGCGCCGCGGAGCGACTCGCCGCGCTCGTGCGGCCGTTCCTGCTGCGGCGGCGCAAGTCCGACCCGGGGATCGCGCCCGAGCTGCCGCCGAAGACCGAGACCGACCGGGCCGTGTCGCTGACGCCGGAACAGACCGGTCTGTACGAGGCGGTGGTCCGCGAGACCCTGGCGGAGATCTCCGCCGCCGACGGCTTCGAGCGGCGGGGGCTCGTGATGAAGCTGCTGACGGCGTTGAAGCAGATCTGCAATCACCCGGCGCAGTACCTCAAGGAGGAGCAGCCGCGGATCGCGGACCGGTCGGGGAAGGTCGAGCTGCTGGACGAACTCCTGGACACGATCCTGGCCGAGCGGGGTTCGGTGCTGGTCTTCACGCAGTACGTGCAGATGGCCCGGCTGCTGGAGGAACACCTGGCCGTGCGCGGGGTGCCCACCCAGTTCCTGCACGGCGGTACGCCGGTGGCCCGGCGCGAGGAGATGGTGGCTCGGTTCCAGACGGGCGAGGCCCCGGTGTTCCTGTTGTCGCTCAAGGCGGCGGGCACCGGGCTCAACCTCACCCGCGCCGGTCATGTCGTGCACTTCGACCGCTGGTGGAATCCGGCGGTCGAGGCGCAGGCGACGGACCGGGCGTACCGGATCGGCCAGACGCAGCCGGTGCAGGTGCACCGGCTGATCGCCGAGGGCACGATCGAGGACCGGATCGCCGAGATGCTCGCCCGCAAGCAGGGCCTTGCGGACGCGGTGCTCGGCTCCGGCGAGGCGGCACTGACCGAACTGACCGATGCGGAACTGGCCGACCTGGTCGAGTTGCGAGGGGGCGCACGATGAGCGACGACTACGACTTCGAGGACGACTACGCGTACGGGGCGGGGTACGGGACGGGCGAGGCGGACGCCTCGGGTGGGGGCGACGGCGGGGGCGACGGTTGTGGTGCGTCGCGGAACGGCCGGCGCGGACCGGAGCGTACGTTCGCGGCGCTTCCCCCGGCGCAGGGCCGGGGTTTCGCCACGTCCTGGTGGGGCCGGGCGTGGCTCAAGGCGCTGGAGGACACGGCGCTCGACGGCCAACAGCTCAAGCAGGGGCGGCGGCTGGCCCGGGAGGGCAGGGTCGGGGCGGTCTCCGTACGGCCGGGGCGGATCACGGCCGTGGTGCGGGACCGCGACGGCACGGCCCACCGCAGCGACGTCCTGCTGCAACAACTCGGGGCGGGCGCCTGGGACCGGTTCCTGGACATGGCGGTGGACCGGGCCGGGCACATCGCGGCGCTGCTGGACCGGGACATGCCGCCGCACCTGGTGGAGGACGCGGCGAGCGCCGGGGTCGAGCTGCTGCCCGGCATCGGCGATCTGGAGCCGGAGTGCACCTGCGGGGCCTGGGACCACTGCCCGCACTCGGGTGCTCTCTGCTACCAGGTGGCGCGCTTGCTGGACGAGGACCCGTTCGTCCTGCTGCTGATGCGGGGGCGCGAGGAGCGGCGGCTGCTGGACGAGCTCCAGGTGCGCAGCGCCGCCCGTGCGGTCCGGGACGGCGACAGCGGGCCCCGGGAGGCCGACGACGGGCCGGAGCGGGGGGTTCGCGGGGTGCCGGCCGGGGAAGCGTTCGCGGCGGCCGGGATCCTGCCGCCGCTGCCCACTCCTCCGTCGCCCCCCGACGCGCCGGGGCTCGGGCCCTCGCTGGACACGGAGACCGCGCCCGCGCCCGGGGTCGACCCGGCGGCGCTGGAGGTCCTGGCGGCCGACAGTGCGGTGCGGGCCCACCGGATGCTGCTGGACGCCCTGGCCCCGGGGCACGAAGGGCAGCCGCTCCCGGCGGAACTGACTCCGCAGCAGGACGCGGTACGGCTGGCCGCGGACGCCCGGCCGGACGCGCGGATCGGGGCCCGGCTGGCCGCGGGGTCCGGCCGCGCGCCCGTGGACCTGGACGCGGCGGTCCGTGCCTGGGGGTACGGCGGGGTCGCGGCACTCGCCGTGCTCGACGAGGAGTGGACGCCGGGTGCGGAGCAACTGGGGCGGGCCCGCGCCCGGCTCGGCGAGGCCTGGGAGGCGGGCGAGCGGCCGGCACTGCGGGCGAGCGGGCGGACCCGCTGGACCGTGGCGGGCGCCGACCTCCAGCTCCGGCTCGACCGCAACGGGCGGTGGTGGCCCTACCACAAGGAGCGCGGACGGTGGGTGCCTGCCGGACCGGCGGACGACGATCCGGCGGGGGCGCTGGCAGGGGCCGACGACGGGGCGGCGGACGCGGCGGACTCGAAGCACGCGGCGGAGGGGGCGGACGCGCGGATGTGACAGACGTGCGGACGTGCCAGACGCGACGGCCTGCGGCGGTCGGGGCCCCGGTACGGGGGGTAAGGCGGGGGCCCCGGTACGGAGGCCGGGCGGGGTACGAAGGCCGGGAGCCCGGGGCCGGACGGGGCTGGGCTGGGCTAGGACCCGGGGCCCCGGGCCAGGGCCTGGGGGCCAGGGCCGGACGAGGCTGGGCTGGGGCCCGCGGCCCCGGGCCGGGGTGCGGGGCCCAAGGCCGGGGCGGGGCCCGCGCCCCCGGGCTGCGGGGTCCGGGCGCGGGGGCTGGGCCGGGTACGGGGATACGGGCGTACCTGGCGAGTCCGTCATTCCGCGGGGAGTCGTGCTTCCGGATGCGCGGGAGCCGCGCGCCTCCGGAAGGCGGCTGCGGGTGCGGGGAACCGGAGGCCCCGTGGGCTCGTCGTCTGCATCAACGGGATTGATCCGCAAGTCCGCGGGCTCACCGACGCGGCTCCGTGTCGCACCCGCCAACCCGCCCCGGCCCCGGCCCCAGTCCCAGTCCCAGCCCCCAGGAGTGCTGTTGCACCGTAGAAGGATCATCCAGTGCGCCGCCGCGACCATGGCGGCGGCCGTCCTGCCGTCGTCGGTCCGGGCCGTGGCGGCGCCGAAGGGGCCCACCGACTACGCGACAGCCCTGTGGACTCCCGCCTCCCCCGCCAACTACACCGTTCCCTCCCACCTTTCCGAGCGCCGGATCGACCGCGTCGTCATCCATGTCGCCCAGCAGTTGTTCACGCCGACCGCGGGCATCTTCCGTAACCCCTCCAAGCAGGTTTCGGCCCACTACGTCGTGCGCTCCGGCGACGGCCATGTCGCCCAGTGCGTACGCGAGAGGGACATCGCCTGGCACGCGGGCAACTAGAGCTGGAACACCCGGAGCGTCGGCATCGAGCACGAGGGGTGGGTGGACCGCCCGGAGTTCTTCACGGACGTCATGTACCTGCGGTCCGCCCGGCTGGCCGCGGACATCTGCGACCGTCACGGCATCCCCAAGGACCGGGAGCACATCGTCGGCCACCACGAGGTGCCGGGCAGCGACCACACCGATCCGGGCGTCCACTGGGACTGGGAGCGCTACCTCCGGCTCGTCGGCGACGCCGCCTGAGCCGCCCTCCCCCGCCACCCGTGGTGATGACTCTCCGCACCGAGGTTGTCGCGGAGGCCGACTGCGACGACGATGGGAGAGCACGACGGCCCAGGACGGGAGGGCGAGTTGACGGATCCCTGGGTGGCCCTGGCGGCGGACACCGACCCCGGAGAGCGGAGCGGCGCGCTCCGCCGCGCCCATGACGTGTTCACCTCGGCGGGGCGGCTGGAGCGGCCCGTCCGTGCGGTGGTCGGCGCGTCCTGGCGACGCTCGGCACGGGCGCGGGTCAGCCCGGACGACGCCCCCGTCGTGGAGCTCGGCCCGGACGAGCTGGGTCCGTACCGGGCGGCACATCCCCTGGCCCGTGCGATGCCCGTGATCCGCGAACTGATGGGCGCCTACGCGACGGACGGAGAGCATCTGCTGGCCGTCTGCGACGCCCACGGCCGCCTCCTGTGGGTCGAAGGCCACACGGCGGCGCGGCGGGCGGCGGGCCTGATGAACTTCGTGGAGGGCGCCCGCTGGGCCGAGTCCGTGGCGGGGACGAACGCGCCGGGGACGGCCATCGCGGTGGACCGCCCGGTCCAGGTCTTCGCGGCCGAGCACTTCCTGCGCCCGGTCCAGCAGTGGACCTGTGCGGCGGCGCCGTTGCACGATCCCCGTACGGGCCGGGTGCTGGGGGCCGTGGACATCACGGGCGGGGACCGGCTCGCCCACCCGCACAGTCTGGCCTTCGTCCAGGCGGTGGCCCGGGCCGCCGAGTCGCAGCTCGCGCTGTTGACGCCGTCGTCCGAGTCCGATGTCGAGTCGGTGCGGCTCAGCGTGCTGGGCCGGGACGAGGCACTGTTGGTGGCGCGCGGCCGGCGGCTGCGGCTCAGCCGGCGGCACAGCGAGATCCTGGTCGCCCTGGCCCGTAGGCCGGAGGGCCTGAGCGGAGACGAGCTGTTGGTCGAGCTGTACGAGGACGAGTCGGTGACCCCGGTGACGCTGCGGGCCGAACTCTCCCGGCTCCGGCGGCTGCTGGGGCCCGACCTGCTGGACTCTCGTCCGTACCGGCTGGCCGTCCCGGTGGACGCCGATTTCGACACGGTGACGCGCCGGTTGGGTTCGGGCGCGGTGGCGGCGGCGCTGGACGCGTACGCGGGACCGCTGCTCCCGGGTTCCGGGGCCCCGGTGGTCGTACGCCTGCGGCGGCGGATCGAGGAGCAGTTGCGGGCCGCGCTGATCGCCCGGGGTGATCCGGGGCTGCTCGCGGACTGGGCCTACAGCCCGTGGGGCGAGGAGGACCTGCCGGTGTGGCGCGCGCTGGCCGGAGCGGTCCCGGCGGACCAGCGGGCGGCGTTGCAGGCGCGGGTCCGAGGGCTCGACGCCGAGCAGCGCGGCTAGAGCCTGCCGTCACACTGCCGTCGTCGCCCGGCCGGCAGGCGACAGTGTGATGACAGGCCCTGGGGGCGGCATCCGCTCCCCCTCGTGCGTCTCGTCGCAGCCCCCGTGCAACGCCCTTGCAACGTCCCCGTGCCTAGCCTCGCGCCGAGGGCCGTCCAACGGCGGGCGGCACCGGACCCGGGAGGCCACAGAGATGACCCGTTACGCTGCGCCGGGCACCGAGGGCGCGATCGTCACGTACGCGTCCCGCTACGACCACTGGATCGGCGGGGAGTACGTGCCGCCGGCCCGGGGGTGGTATTTCGAGAACCCGAGCCCCGTCAACGGTCGCCCGTTCACCGAGATCGCGCGCGGCACGGCCGAGGACGTCGAACTGGCCCTGGACGCCGCGCATGCGGCGGCAGCGGGCTGGGGCGCCACGTCCGCCGGAGACCGGGCCTCCGTGCTGAACAGGATCGCCGATCGGATGGAAGCCCACCTGGAGGAGCTGGCGGTCGCCGAGAGCTGGGAGAACGGCAAGCCCGTGCGGGAGACGCTGGCGGCCGACATCCCGCTCGCCGTCGACCACTTCCGCTACTTCGCGGGGGCCCTGCGCGCCCAGGAGGGTTCGCTCAGCGAGATCGACGACGACACCGTCGCGTACCACTTCCATGAGCCGCTGGGCGTGGTCGGGCAGATCATCCCGTGGAACTTCCCCATCCTGATGGCCACCTGGAAGCTCGCCCCGGCGCTCGCCGCGGGCAATGCGGTGGTCCTCAAGCCGGCCGAGCAGACACCCGCGTCGATCCACTACTGGCTGGGTCTGGTGGCGGATCTGCTGCCGCCGGGCGTCGTCAACATCGTCAACGGCTTCGGCGCGGAGGCCGGCAAGCCGCTCGCCTCCAGCCCGCGCGTCGCGAAGATCGCCTTCACCGGTGAGACCACGACGGGGCGGCTGATCATGCAGTACGCCTCCGAGAACATCAAGCCGGTGACGCTGGAACTGGGCGGCAAGTCGCCGAACATCTTCTTCGACGACGTATCGAGCGCCGACGACGACTTCCTCGACAAGGCCCTCGAAGGGTTCACCATGTTCGCCCTCAACCAGGGCGAGGTGTGCACGTGCCCGTCGCGCGCTCTCATCCAGCGCGGCCACTACGGCGCGTTCCTGGAGGCGGCCATCGCCCGCACCGAACAGATCGTGCCGGGCCACCCCCTGGACACCGACACGATGATCGGCGCCCAGGCCTCCAACGACCAGCTGCAGAAGATCCTTTCGTACCTGGACATCGGCCAGCAGGAAGGCGCGAAGATCCTGACGGGTGGTCAGCGCATCGAGCACGGCGGTGAGCTGGAGGGTGGTTACTACGTCCAGCCGACGGTCTTCGAGGGCGACAACCGGATGCGGGTCTTCCAGGAGGAGATCTTCGGCCCGGTCGTGGCCGTGACGTCCTTCACGGACTTCGACGACGCCATCAGCACGGCGAACGACACCCTGTACGGGCTGGGAGCCGGAGTCTGGACCCGTGACGTCAACACGGCCTACCGGGCGGGGCGCGGGATCAAGGCGGGCAGGGTCTGGACGAACTGCTACCACGCGTACCCGGCGCACGCTGCGTTCGGCGGCTACAAGCAGTCGGGCATCGGCCGGGAGAACCACAAGATGATGCTGGAGCACTATCAGCAGACGAAGAACCTTCTGGTGTCGTACTCGGCGAAGAAGCTCGGGTTCTTCTAGGAGCACGAAAGAAGGCGCCTGACCTGGGCTTTGGCCCATCAGGCGCCCCGGTCGGAATCACCTCGCACCGGTAAGGTGTCACCGCGCCGCCGGACACCGTTGTGCTCAAGGCGTGCGGACGTGGCTCTCCTGCATCTGCCGTTCGACGCCGTCACCGGACTCGACACGGAGACGCTGCTGACCGAGGGCAGGTCGTGGTCCTGTCCGGCGACCACGCGCCGGCCGGCTTCGCTCTGAGCGCTCCGCGTTCCGTTCCGGGAGGAGCCGGCGCTACCCGGGCAGCGGCCGTCGCACCCCGTCCGTGGACTCCCGTACCTCCAACCGGTGCGGTGCGATGCGGACTTCGTACGGCAGGGGGCCCTCCGCGCCGATCCGGGCGGCCAGGCAGTCGACGGCCAGCGCGGCGATGACCGCCTTGTCGGGGACCACGGAGGTGAGCGAAGGCGTCGCGTAGAGCGCCTCGCCCGAACCGTCCACGCCCGCCAGCGCCATGCCACCGGGAACGTCGAGGCCCGCTTCGTACAGCGCTCTGCGGGCTCCGACGGCGAGCAGGTCGCTGAAGCAGAAGACCGCGTCGGGCCGAGCGTCCGTGGGCAGTTCGAGCAGCGTGCGCATGGCCGCGAGCCCGTTCGCCCGGTCGAACTCGCCCACACGCGCGGCGAGTCGGGGATCGTAGGTCAACCCCGCCTCATGCAGTGCCTGTTGAAAACCTTCGAGGCGCTGCCTGCTGGTGGCCGACCGCTGCTCGTCCACACCGATCGCCCCGATCCTGGTGTGGCCCAGCGCCGCGAGATGCGCGGTGACCTCACGGGCGGCGGCGACGTTGTCGATCAGCACGTGGTCGGCGACAACCTGGCCGCTGCCGTAATCGCGCTCGCCGAGGAGCACCAGCGGGAACTCGTCGGCCACCGGCGCGAGATCACCCGGCGACACCCGCAGCGGCGAGAGAATCACCCCGTCCAGCAGCGATGCGCCGACGCCGGTCGCCAGGCGCAGTTCTTCGCGGGCGTCGCCCCGGGTCTCCTCGATCAGCACCGTGAAGCCGCGCGAGGACGCCTCACGTCCGACGTGGTGCGCCAGTTCGGCGAAGTACGGCGTGCCGAGATCCGGGACGGCGAGCGCGATCAGGCCGCTGCGGCCGGTACGCAGCCGCCGGGCCGAGGGGTTGGGCCGGTAGCCCAGCTCCCCCACCGCCGCCAGCACCCGGGTCCGGGTCGCATCGGAGACCCGGGGCGCATTGCGTACAACGTTGGACACCGTCTTGATCGATACGCCTGCGCGTTCCGCCACATCCTTCAGCGTGACCGCCGCCATAAGCCGTCCCCCCATCATCGTTTTCCTTGATTATGCACAGCCCAGGGGCCCTTGTCCCCGGCGGGGCGTTCGGCGGATTCCTTGCCGACAGAGGGTTGACCGCGGAGATACGCGGCAGTTACAACGTTGGAACAAGGGAAGTTCGGCCAGGTCGTTTCCGGCCTTCGAACGGCTCCGCGCCGCCTGGCTGCGCGGCGCGCGTGGACCGTCATGTGCGCCGCCCCGCCGCTCACCACACCGTCCCGACCGCCTCACGAGAGGGGCTTCATGTCTTCGCACCGCTCGCCCACCCCGCTGCGCACCGCCGTGGTCGGCGCGGGAGGAATCGCCCGCACCAGCCATCTGCCCGCGCTGCGGACGCTGGCCGCCGAAGGGAGGGTGGAGGTCGTGGCGTCGGTGGACGTGGTCGAGGCGGCGGCACGTTCGCTGGCCGACGAGGAGTCGACCCCGTACCACGGCACCGACGTGGAGGCGATGCTCGCGGAGGTACGGCCGGACCTGGTGGTGCTGTGCACCCCGCCGGCCGTGCACCGCGAGCAGTCCGTGGCCGCGCTGAAGGCGGGCGCCTGGGTGTGGTGCGAGAAACCGCCGTGCCCGTCGCTGGCAGACTACGACGCGATCGAGGCGGCCGGGACCGGTGGCCCGGGCGACCCTTACGCGGCCATCGTCTTCCAGCACCGCTTCGGTTCGGGGGCGCGGCATGTCCGGGCGCTGCTGGAACGCGGGGCGCTGGGCAGGCCGCTGGTCGCCCACTGCCAGACCACCTGGTACCGCGACACCGCCTATTACGCGGTGCCGTGGCGCGGGCGGTGGGCCACCGAGGGCGGCGGGCCCGCGATGGGCCACGGCATCCACCAGACCGATCTGCTGCTGGACCTGCTGGGCCCGTGGGCCGAGGTGCACGGAATGGCCGCGCGCCTGGTCCACGAGGTGGAGACCGAGGACGTCTCCACCGCCCAGATCCGTTTCGCCTCGGGGGCCGTCGCCACCCTGGTCAACAGCGTGCTCAGCCCGG
Organism: Streptomyces sp. NPDC058375; assembly: GCF_042723425.1. NCBI lineage: Bacteria > Bacillati > Actinomycetota > Actinomycetes > Kitasatosporales > Streptomycetaceae > Streptomyces > Streptomyces sp. NPDC058375. The sequence continues at coordinate 12,598 of NZ_JBHXJG010000131.1, forward strand.
ACGAGGTGAGCCGCATCCGTATCGACTGCGAGCTGGCCACGGTCGAGCTGACGCATCTGTACGGCTACGGCAACGCGGACTGGCGCATCACCCCCGCGCCCGGCGTGCCGGAGGAGACGGTACGGGAGTGGCAGGACTTCGGCGCCGACGAACCGAGCTCCCATCTCGCCCAACTGCGCTCCCTCGTCGACGACATCGCCCGGGGCCGCCGCCACCGGACCAGCGGCGCGGGCGGGCGGCGGACGCTGGAGCTGATCACCGCGCTGTACAAGTCCGCGTTCACCGGCACCACCGTCCGGGCCGGGGAGATCGGCCCCGGCGATCCGTACTACACCGCACTGCACGGCGACGCCCCGGGCTGGGCCCCGGCGGGCGCCCCGGAGGAGGACCGCGCATGACTCTCTCGCTGAGCCACGCCCACGGGGACCGGATCACCGTCTCGTACGGGACGACGGATCTGCTCTCCTACGTCTACCGGCCCGAAGCGGCCTGGGAGGCCCCCAAGCCGTATCTGCACCCGGTCCGCACGCTGTCGGGGGCGACGGTCACCGACTACCGCCCCAACGACCACCGTTGGCACAAGGGCCTCCAGCTCACGGCCTCACACCTGTCGGGGCAGAACCTTTGGGGCGGCAACACCTATGTGCACGGCGAGGGATACCTCGCCCTGCCGAACCGGATCGGTTCGATGGCCCACGTGGCCTTCGAGGAGGTGGCCGTCGCGCCCGACCGCGCCGTCATCGCCGAGCACCTCACCTGGCACCCGCACGACGGCGCGCTGTGGGCCGAGGAGGAGCGCCGCATCGAGGTCCGTGACGTCGACGCGGACACGGGCAGCTGGTCGCTGATCTGGACGTCGTCGATCACGAACCGGCGCGACGAGCCGCTGCGCTTCGGCAGCCCGACCACGCACGGCCGCCCCGCCGCCGGATACACCGGGCTCTTCTGGCGTGGACCGCGCGCCTTCCGCGACGGCCACGTCTTCACCGCCGAGAACGACGGACGGGCAACGGAGTTGATGGGCAGTCAGGCCGACTGGCTGGCTTACAGCGGCGAGCACGACGAGCGCGACGGCCACGCCACCGTCGTCTTCGAGCACGCGCGGTCCAACGACCACCTGGGCGAGAAGGGAACACATCCGGCGCACTGGTTCGTCCGCAACGACCCGTTCGCCGCCGTCGCCCCCTCCTGGGCCTTCTCCGATGAGCTGGTCCTCGCACCCGGCGACGCCCTCACCCGTGGCTACCGCGTCCATGTGGCCCACGGGGCCTGGAACCGGGAGCGGGTCGCCGCCCACCTGGAGGCGCACCCGTGGTGACCTCGGCATACGACGGCTTCCCCGGCGCGGTCGGGGTGTCCCGGCTCAGCGTCTACGACTGGCCGACCGTGGAGGGCCTGCCCGGTGGCGGCACCCCGCACCTCCACCTCGCCTGTACCGAGGGGTACGTGGTGACCTCCGGGCATGGCACGGTGCAGACGCTGACCACCTCGGGCTACCGGGAGACACCGCTGGAGCCCGGCGTGGTGGCCTGGTTCACCCCGGGCACGATCCACCGGCTGGTGAACGACGGCGGTCTGGAGATCACCGTGGTGATGCAGAACAGCGGGCTGCCGGAGGCCGGCGACGCGGTCCTCACGCTGCCGCCGGACCGGCTCGTCGACGAGGCGACGTACGCGGACGCCGTCCGCATTCCCGCCGATCTCCCCGAGGCGGAGCAGGCGCGGGTCGCCCGGGCCCGCCGCGACCTGGCCACCCGGCGGTTCCTGGAGCTGCGCGCGGCCACGGAGGCCGGTGATCCGGGTCCGCTCGCCGAGTTCCAGCGGGCGGCCGCCGCGTTGGTGCGGCCCCGGCTGGACGACTGGGAGCGGCGGTGGCGCGAGGGTGCCGAGGCCGCCGCCCGGGCGACCGGCGGCCATCTCGACGCGCTGCGCGAGCGGGACGTACGCCATCTCGCCGAGGCCCGGGTCGCCCGGACCGGACCGACGGCCACGGGCCGGTTCGGGATGTGCGGCCGGCTGGCCGTGTACCAGGGCATTTGACCGCCGACGAGCCCTCGGATGCGCCGGCCGTCCGTCGGCGCGTCCGGCCGACTGATCGACTGATCGACTGATCGACTGCCGAACCCCACAGCCCCACGCCACTCGTCGGGCCCCACGCCACTCGTCGGGGCCCCTCCCCCATCCGCCTCTCCTCCCCTGGAGGGAACCATGTCCGAGCCCCCCGAGGGCCGACGCCGTCTCCCGGGCCGGCGCGCATTCCTCGCCGCCGCCGGGGCCGGTGCCGGCACCGCCCTGGCGGGGTCGCTGTCCGCCTGCTCCGCCACCGGCGCCGGCTCGTCCAAGGGCGTCACGCTCACCTTCTCCTGGTGGGGCAACGACGACCGCGCCGAACGCACCGAACGGGCCGTCCGTCTCTTCGAGAAGGAGAACCCGGGGGTCAGGGTCGCCACCTCCAACGCCGACTTCGGCTCGTACATGCAGAAGCTCGCCACCCAGGCGGCGGGCGGCGGCATCCCGGACGTCGCGCAGCTGGACTACCGGCAGGTGTCGCAGTACGCGGGCGGCGGCGCTCTCCTGTCGCTCTCCGATGCCCTGTCCGAGGGGGCGATCCGCAGCGACGCGATGGACGCGGAGTTCGTGCGCACCGGGACGTACGAAGACGAGCAGTACGCCATGCCGATGGGCCGTGGCATCACGGGATTCGCGTACGACACCCGGCTGTACGAGAAGGCGGGAGTGGCCGCCCCGCACCCCGGCTGGACCTGGCGGGAGTGGGCGGCGGGCAACCGGCGGATCACCGAGTTGGGCGAGCGGTCGCCGGACGGGCGGACGATGGGCGGCGCCAACGACGGGGGCGTCAACGAGGACGTCTTCGAGGTGTGGCTGCGCAGCCGGGGCGGACGGCTCTACGCGAGCCAGACCCGGCTGGGCTTCACCGAGGACGACCTCACCGAATTCTGGACCTTCTGCGACGGCCTGCGCAGGGACGGGGTCGTCGCCCGGGCCGAGGACACCTCGCAGGCGACGACCACCGAGACCTCACCGATGGGCCGCCGGCTGGTCGCCGCGGACTTCACCTGGGACGCGCCGTTCCCCGGCTATCCGGCGCTGCTCGGCGAGCAGGTGCGGTTCGCGCCCGTACCGACGACCGGCGGCCGCCAGGGCGCGTACTTCAAGCCCTCGATGCTCCTCGGTGTCGGGGCGCACACCGGGCATCCGAAGGAGGCGACCGCGCTGGTGGACTTCCTCCTCAACGACCCGAGAGCCGGGGACATCCTCGGCTTCTCCCGGTCCACCCCTCCCAACCGGACCGTCGCCGCCCGCGTCGCCAAGACGCTGAAGGGCGCGGAGCTGGACATCTACCGGTACGCGCTGCGGATGGAGGAGTACGGCCTGGACGCGCCGCCGACCGCGCCACCGCGCGGCGACGTGGCGATCCAGACCGCCTTCAACCGCACGTACCAACGCGTCATGTACGGCTTGGCCACCCCCCGGCAGGCGGCGCGCGAACTGATCGACGAGGCGAAGCGGGAGCTGCGGTCATGAGCACGGTGTCGACCAGGGCGCCCGCGGGCGCCGACCGGGCGGCGGGACCGCCCCGGCCCGGCGGCCCGAAGCGCCGCCGCCGCGTCCGGCGGGAGAAGCAGTGGCCCGCCTACGTCTTCCTCACCCCGTGGATGCTCGGGGCGGCGGTCCTGACGCTCATCCCCATGGCGGTGTCCCTCTATCTCTCGTTCACCGACTACAACCTCTTCGAGGCGCCGCGCTGGGTCGGGCTGCGCAACTACACGGAGATGCTGACCGAGGACCCGCGCTACTGGCGCTCGGTCGGCACGACCCTGCTCTACGTGGTGGTCGCCGTACCGCTGAAGCTGATCCTCGCCCTCGGCGCGGCGATGCTGCTGAAGAACCTCGGCCGCGGCCGTTCCTTCTACCGCTCCGCGTTCTACGCGCCGTCGCTGCTCGGGGCGAGCATGACCGTCGCCCTGGTGTGGCGGGCGCTGTTCAACGACGGCGGTACGGTCCCCGACCTGCTCGGGGCGATCGGCATCGACAGCGGCGGCTGGGTCGGCGATCCGGATCTGGCGGTGTTCGTCGTGGTGCTGCTGACCGTGTGGCAGTTCGGCGCGCCGATGGTCATCTTCCTGGCCGGTCTCCAGCAGATCTCGCCGGACCTGTACGAGGCGGCGGCGCTGGACGGGGCGGGCCGCCGGCGGCAGTTCGTCTCCATCACGGTGCCGATGCTCTCGCCGGTGGTCTTCTTCAACCTGGTGCTGGAGATGATCCAGTCGTTCCAGGTGTTCACCCCGGCCTTCGCCATCAGCGGCGGGAGTGGCGGCCCGGCCGACTCGACGATGTTCTACACGCTCTACCTGTACGAACGCGGCTTCACCGCCTCGCACATGGGCTACGCGGCGGCCATGGCATGGCTGCTGCTGATCGCCATCGGCGTGGTCACGCTGGTGCTCTTCAGGACGTCCCGGTCCTGGGTGTTCTACGCGGACGAGGAGGGGCGATGAATCTCGCCGTCAGGCGCTGGGCGCCGCACACGCTCGCGCTGTTGGGGCTGCTCGTCCTGCTGTATCCGCTGGCCTGGCTGCTGGCGACCTCGCTCAAGCCGGCCGACGAGGTGGTCACCAGCCTGGACCTGTGGCCGAGCAGCCTGGAGTGGTCGAACTACACGACCGCGCTGGAGGGTGTCTCCGGAGTCACGGTGAGCCGTCTCCTCGGCAACACCCTGCTGATCGCGGGAGGGGCCGTCCTCGGCAACGTCCTGTCGTGCTCGCTGGCCGCCTACGCCTTCGCCCGGCTGCGGTTCCGGATGAGCAGGGTCATGTTCGCGTTCATGGTGGCGACGCTGATGCTCCCGCACCACGTGGTGCTGATCCCGCAGTACATCATCTTCAACCAGCTCGGCATGGTGGACACCTACTGGCCGCTGATCCTGCCGAAGTTCCTGGCGACCGAGGCGTTCTTCGTCTTCCTCATCGTGCAGTTCATGCGCGGGCTGCCGCGCGAGCTGGAGGAGTCGGCGCGGATCGACGGCTGCGGCCCGTTCCGTACGTATCTGTCGATCACGCTGCCGCTGACCCGGCCCGCGCTGATCACCACGGCGATCTTCACGTTCATCTGGACGTGGAACGACTTCTTCACGCAGATGATCTACCTGTTCGCGCCGGAGAAGTTCACCATCACCCTCGCCCTGCGCTCCTTCGTCGACCAGTCCAGCACCTCCGCCTACGGGCCGATGTTCGCGATGTCGGTGATCTCCGTGCTGCCGATCGTGCTGTTCTTCTTCGTCTTCCAGCGCTATCTGGTGCAGGGCATGGCGACCACCGGACTGAAGGGCTGAGCGCGATGACCCATGCACCCGCCCGCCTCGCCCCGCTGCCGCCGGCCGACCGCCGTGAGCCCGGCGAACTCTTCGGCGGCGGCTTCACGCTCTTCGCGGACATGCTGCTCGTCGGCCTCGTGACGGCGGTCGCCTGCCTGCCCGTCGTGACCGCTCCGGCCGCCTTCGCCGCCGCGTCCGCGACGCTGCGGGACGGCGCGAGTGGTACGGCCCCGGTGACGGCGGCCGGGTATCTGCGCCGCCTGCGCGCCCGGCTCACCGTCGGTTCGCTGGCCGCCGGACTGCTCCCGCCGCTGCTCGCGGCGGTCGTGCTGATCGACGCGGCCCTGGTGCGCAGCGTCCTGCCGGGAGCCGCGGTGGTGGCGCCGGCGCTGGCGCTGACCGTGCTGGCCACCGCCGTCGTGGCGCTGCGGGCCACCGCGCTGGACGCGGCGCACCGGCTGTCCCTCCGCGAGAGCCTGGCCCGCTCGCTCGGCGACCCGCGCGGCAGCGCGCTGCTGGCCGCCGCCGTGGTGCTGGCCGCGCTTCTGGCCTGGTCGGTGCCGCTGCTGGTGCCCCTGCTGCCGGGGCCGCTGGCCTTCGCCGCGGCCGCGGTGGAGATCCGCTCCGCCGCGGGCACGGCAGAGGCCGCCTGACAGTTCCCTCCCCCTTCTCCGTTCTCCCTCGTCCCCCACTCACCGGAGTTCTCGCATGCCCCTGACCCACCTGGACCTCGCCGGCCACCCGCGGCCGCAGCTCGTCCGCGACCCGGACTGGCGCGACCTCGGCGGCCCGTGGCAGTTCGCGTACGACGACGCCGACCGCGGGCGCGCCGAGCGCTGGATGGAACCGCACACCACCGCCCCGTACACCGCTACCGTCACCGTGCCCTGTCCGCCGGAGTCGAAGGCCTCGGGCATCGGGGACCGTTCGCACCACCCGGTGCTCTGGTACCGGCGCACCGTCGACGTGGCCCCTCCCCCGGCTGGACGCCGGCTGCTCGTGCACTTCGGGGCGGTCGACCACCGCGCGGAGGTGTGGCTGAACGGCCGCCTCGTCGGCCACCACGAGGGCGGGCACACGCCGTTCACCTGCGACCTGACCGACGCCGTCGAGCCGGGCGGGCAGCAGGTCCTCGTGGTGCGCGCCGAGGACCAGCCGCTGGACGTCACCCAGCCGCGCGGCAAGCAGGACTGGCGGGACGCCCCGCACATCATCTGGTACCACCGCACGTCCGGGATCTGGCAGCCGGTATGGCTGGAGGAGGTGCCGGACCTGCATGTGACGACCCTGCACTGGACGCCGGACGTGGCGCACGCCCGGGTGCGCTGCGCGATCAGGCTGAGCCGCTGGCCCGCGCGCGCGGTGCGCGTGGGCGTCACGCTGAGACTGGGCGACCGGCTGCTGGCCGAGCAGCGGGTGCTGGCGAACGAGCGGGAGACGGTGTTCGAGATCGCGGTCCCCGCACTGCGCCACGCCCAGGACCTCGACGCCCTGCTGTGGAGCCCGGACCATCCGCACCTGGTGGACGCGACGGTGACGCTGACGGGCACGGGAGCCGGGGAAGGGGACGGCGCCGCGACCGTCGACCGCCTGACGTCCTACCTCGGGCTGCGGGACATCGGCTGGGAGGAGGGCGGCTTCCAGCTCAACCACAAGCCCTGCTTCCTGCGCCTCGCGCTCCAGCAGGGCTACTGGCCCGACTCCCATCTCGCCGCGTCCGCCGAGGACCTGCGGCGGGACGCCGAACTGGCCAAGGAGGCCGGGCTCAACGGGCTGCGCGTCCACCAGAAGCTTGAGGACCCCCGCTTCCTGTACTGGGCCGACCGCCTGGGGCTGATGCTGTGGGCCGAGATGCCGTCCGCGTTCGCCTTCGGGACCACCACGGTGGAGCGGGTGCTGAGCGAGTGGACCGAGGCGGTCTCGCGCGACCTCAGCCATCCCTCGATCGTCGCGTGGGTGCCGGTCAACGAGTCCTGGGGCACGCCCAATCCGGCGCACGTACCGGAGCAGCGCCACTTCATGGACGCGCTGTACCACCTGACCAAGGCGCTCGACCCGTCGCGCCCGACGGTGTCCAACGACGGCTGGGAGATCTCGGCCGCCGACATCTGGGGGGTGCACGACTACACCCAGCGGGCCGACGTCCTGCGCGAGCGGTACGGTCACGCCTCCCTGCGGAGCGGTGAGTTCACCGACCCCTGGCCGGGCGCGAAGCGGCTCCTGCTCCCCGGGGTGCGGCACCAGGGGCAACCCGTGGTGCTCAGCGAGTTCGGCGGGACGACGTTCGAACCCGCCGACGGGGAGGAGTGGTTCGGCTACGACACCGTGGCGAGCCCCGAGGACTACGCCGAGCGGCTGGACTCGCTGGTGGCCGCCGCCGTCGACTCGTCTCTCGCGGGCTTCTGCTTCACCCAGCTCACCGACACCGAGCAGGAGACCAACGGCCTGTTCACCGCGGACCGGCGGCCGAAGATCCCCCTGCCCGATCTGCGGGCGATCCTCACCCGGCCCCGGCGGGGCTGAGCGGCGCGCCGACGCGGCGGCCCTCCAC
>NZ_JBHXJG010000132.1:0-20360 GCF_042723425.1 Streptomyces sp. NPDC058375
GCCGAGGACGGCGAGCACGCTCGGCGTGAGGCTCCGCAGGAGGAGCCCGTTCATCGAGGCGTCACTCCGTGACAGTGGGCGGCGCGGTCAGGAACGGGCGCACCTCCAGCCACTCGTGGATCGGCTTCCCGCCCGCCCCCGGAGCGGCGGACAGCTCCCCGGCCAGCTCGACCGCCCGGTCGTGGCTGTCGACGTCGATGATCATCCAGCCGGCGATGAGGTCCTTGGTCTTCTCCAGCCGGTCCGCGAAGTCCTGCACGTACTGCATGTGCGCCGAGATCTCCTCGGGCGTCCACCGGTCCATCGGTACGTCGTTGACCGCGACGGGGGCCCCACGGTCGTGCTTGAGCAGCAGGTACTTGGCCATGGTGTCACTCCTCGGTGCTGTGCGGCCCATTGTGGCCGCTCTCACTACGGGGACGGAGCCGGATCCGGGTTCTCGACATCGTCGCCCGAAACTTCTCGACTTTTTCCGGCGAGGGCCCCGCACGGGCCCGCGGTCACTGCTCGCGCAGGCCCCACGGGGATTCGTACGCGACGAGCAGATCGAGGAACGGGCGCGGGGGCAGGGCCTCGGCGCCGAGCACCCCCGCACCGCTCCAGGCGCCGTTCGCCACGAGCTCCAGGGCGATGACCGGGTTGATCGCCGTCTGCCAGACCACGGCCTGGGAGCCGTACTCACGCATCGACCACTGGTTGTCGACGACGTGGTAGAGGTACACCTCGCGGGGCGCGCCGTCCTTCGTGCCCTTCACCCAGGTGCCGGCACAGGTCTTGCCCCGCATCAGTTCGCCGAGCGAGGCCGGGTCGGGCAGGCAGGCAGCGACCACGTCGCGCGGCGACACGTCGCCGCCGGGCACGCTCACCTTGTCCGTGCTGTCGAGACCGAGTCTGTGCAGGGTCTTGAGGGTCTCGATGAACTCGTCGCCCAGCCCGTACTTGAAGGTGACGCGCCGGGACTCCACCCAGCGCGGGATCAGCAGGACCTCCTCGTGCTCGACGTTGACGCACTCCACCGGGCCGATGCCCTCGGGGAAGTCGAAGACCTCCGGTTCGCTGAACGGGGCCGTGGTGAACCAGCCCCGGTCCTTCTCCCAGACCACCGGCGGGTTCAGGCACTCCTCGATGGTGGTCCAGATCGAGAACGACGGGGCGAAGTCATAGCCCTCGACGGTGAGATTCGCGCCGTCCCGGACGCCGATCTCCTCGATCTCGTCGAACAGCTCGTCCGCCGCGTACCGGGCGAAGACGTCGGAGAGCCCCGGCTCGACCCCCACCCCGACGAGCGCGAGCCGGCCGGCCTCCTGCCACGCCGCGGCCCGCCCGAACTGCCCGTCGCCGAGCTTGACCCCGCACTCCTCGTACGGGCGCTCAGGATGCGGGGAGGAGAGGGACATGGCCATGTCCAGATAGTCGACGCCCGCGGCCAGCGCCGCGTCGAACAGCGGCATCACGAACCGGGGGTCGGTGGCGTTGACGAGGATGTCGCACCGCTGCTCGGTGAGCAGGGCGGTGACCGCCGCCCGGTCCGAGGCGTCGACGCGCAGCGCGGTGAACCTCTCCTCCTCCCCGCCGAGTGCGGCCACCGCCGCCTCGGCCCGGGAGAGGTCGTAGTCGGTGACGACCATGTGGTCGAAGAAGGAGCGGCGGGCGGCGATCCTGGTGATCGCCGTGCCCACGCCACCTGCGCCGACGAGTAGTACGCGCATGGGCGGATGTGCCTTTCGTCGATGAGCCGGGCCGTGTTGGCCGATGCCCTTGGATTCGTCCATGAAAGAGGCCCACTTGAGTAACGTCAACGCTGTTGGCATAAGGTGGGGAGACCCGACAGGCCCGGCAGTCCCGCGCCGGCGCCGAGACGGAAGAGGAGGCTCCGATGGCGAAGGAAGTGGTTCCAGAGGAAGGGCGACGGCGCCGACGGCCGACCCGGCAGGGCGTGGTCGTCACCCAGCAGCTGATCGTCGAGACGGCCCTGCGCATGCTCCACGAACACGGCAGGGACGGACTGACCGTGCGACGCCTGGGCGTGGCGCTCGGAGCCGACCCGAGCACGCTCTACCGCTACTTCCGCGGCATCGACGACCTCACCCTGGCCATCGCCGACGAACTGATCGGACGCGCGATGCGGGGCTGGCGGCCCGCCGGACAGTGGCGGAGGGACCTGCGCGAAGTCGGCCTGCGCATCCACACCGCCTACCTGGCCCACCCGGAGGCCGCGGTGCTGACCGCCAGCCGGGTCAGCGGCCGGGCCAACGAGATCGCCGGCGACGAGGCGGTCCTCGGCATCCTGCGGTCGACCGGACTGCCCGCCCCGGACGTCGTACGCGTCTACCAGGCGTTCGTCGACCAGGCACTCGCCTTCGCCGCACTGGACGCCGCGAGCCTCGCCCTGCCCGAAGCGGCACGGGCCGCCGACGAACAGGTCTGGCGCGCCACCTACGCCCAGCTGCCCGCAAAGACCCACCCGAACATCGCCGCCCTCGCGCCGCTGCTGGTCGCGAGGATGAACGACAGCGCGTACCCCACGGCACTGGAGATGCTGCTCGACAGCGCGGAGGCGAGCGTCCGGCACGCGCGAAGCGGGAGCGCCCCGGAGGGGGCCTGACCCCGCGCTCACTCACCGCCCGCCCCGATTCGAGTGGCGGCTCCGGAGGCCACCGAGCAGACTGGCCGCAGACGGAGACGACGACAGCCCCGGAGAGGCCTGGACGATGGGTGAGTACGCGGACCTGCCCGCTGTCAGGACCTGGTACGAGACCGAGGGCGCCGGCGACCCGCTGGTTCTCCTGCACGGTGGCTTCTGCACCAACGACACCTGGGGCGCCCAGCGCGCCGACCTCGCCGCCGCCTGCCGCGTATACCTGCCCGAACGGCGCGCCCACGGGCACACGGCCGACGTCGCGGGGCCGCTGACGTACCAGGACATGGCCGACGACACCGTGGCCTTCCTGGAGACGGTCGTCGCCGGACCGGCGCACCTGGTGGGCTGGAGCGACGGGGGAGTGGTCGCGCTCATCGTCGCCATGGACCGGCCCGACCTCGTCCGCAAGGTCGTCGCGATCGGCGCCAACTTCCGCCCGGGCCCCGAGTGCTTCGCCGAGCCGTCGATGCTCGACGCGATGACGCCAAAAGGGCCCGACCTCGCGTTCTTCCGGGAGTTGTACGAGCCCGTCGCACCGGACGGCCCGGATCACTGGCCGGTGGTGGCCGCGAAGGTGATCGACATGTGGCGCACCGGGCCGACGCTGACGGCCGAGGACCTGGCCCGGATCGAGGCGCCCACCCTCGTCATGGCCGGCGACGACGACCTGGTGACGCTGGAGCACACGACCGCGCTGTACCGCGCGATCCCGGAAGCCGAGCTGGCTGTCGTCCCCGGGGCGTCGCACCTGGTCCCGCTGGAGAAACCGGCTCTGGTCAACCGGCTGATCCTCGACCACCTCGCACAGGAGGCGACGGAGACGATGATGCCCATCCGCCGCGCGAAGCCCGGGACCGCCACGCCCTGACGGCCCTCGCACACGGACCTGCGGGTTCACTCGATCCGCAGCAGGGCGTCCTTCGCCCCACGGGCCTCGGCCACGGTCTGCGCCTCGGTCTCCAGGGCCCTGCGCACCGCGCCCGGCAACGCCCCGAACCCCGTCACCGTCACCTCGGTCCGGCGCCCCGAGGCCCGAGCACGCCAGGTGCCGACGATCTCCGATCCGGCGAGTACGGCCCCCGGCCCGCCGACGGCCCGCCACAGCTCCTTCTGCCGGTCCCTCTCGGGCAGCAGCAGCGACCGGTCCCGGGCCTGGAGGAACGGATCGCCCGGCGGAAGCAGCCGTACAGTGCCGGCATCGGCGCGCGGCGCCTCGCGCAGCGCGTCCGCCTCGGACTCCGGGAGCCAGGCCGACACGCCGTCCACCGCGACCTCGACGAGCCCCTCCGGCCACACCGACCGGATCGCGGACGGCCGCGTCCCCAGGAACGCGGCCACCTCGGCTCGACCGGCCGGACCGAGGAACCGCAGGTAGGCGCCGATCAGATCCCCCGTCCCCGACGCCGCGTCCGGCACCGGGAACGGCGACCCGAGCGGCGCGAGGATCGTCTTCCCCCGATCCGTGCCGATCCGCACCGACCCGAAGAGACCGGCCTGCTGGAAGAGCAGACCGGAGATGTGCCGCGCCCCGCACGGGGCGCACCAGAACGTCAGCGACTCCGGCACGGCCGCGCTCACCGCCGTACTGACCACGCCCTTCCCCAGCGGCTCGACCACCGTCCGGCGGAAGGCCTTCGCCGTGACGCGGTATGCCTCCAGGCCGAGCTTCGCCCCCTCCTTGATCGCCGCGGTGCTGATCCGGGCGGTGGCGTCGGCGTCGTCGAGCGGCCACAGAGCGCGGGCCAGTGCCGCCAGCTCCGTACGCCGGTGCAGATGGGGCGCGCCCCGGAAGGACCAGACCCGTTCCAGCGCATCGGGGGCCGCGCCCCTCGCGGCGAGCGCCACCGGGGCCGAGCCGTACGGGGTGTCCTGGACGCCCAAGGCCAAGACCTCGGGCGCGGGCGAAGCGCGGTCGAACCCGTGGGCCGCCACGCGGTACCGCAGAACCTGCTCGCGGCTGACGTCGATCCGGGCGGTGCCGTTCAACCGCTGCCTCCTCACCAGGGGTTTCCGTACGCTACCCCGACGGCGCCCCGCCCACGGCACTTCCGTCACCGCCGGGTCGTGCCGCCCCACGGGGACGGCGGCCGGGAGCGGTCCGTCACCACCCCGGCTCCCCGCGCGGCTGCCCACCTACCGGGGGCTTTGGGGCTCATCACTCCGTGCAGCTGAAGTCCTGCGGGGAGGTCCGCAGCTTGCCCAGCAACCGGCGCAGCGTGGCCCGGTCGCGTTCGGACAGGTCCGCGAAGAGTTCCTGCTCCACGGTGTCCAGCGCCGCGTCCGACGTACGGAGCTGAGCGGCCCCCTGCGGAGTGATCTCGACGATGTGCCGGCGCCGGTCGGCGGTGTCGCGACGACGGCGTACGAGATCGGCGCCTTCGAGATCGTTGAGGAGGGTGACGAGGACGCTGGGGTCGACGTCGAGCCGCTCGATGAGCGCCTTCTGCGTGACCGGTCCCTCGGCGAGCTGCTGGAGCGTCGTCATGAGCCGCGGCGTGAGCCCGGTGGCCGCGAGCGCCTTGTGGATCAGGGTCTGCGTCGCGTTGCCGTGGTAGGCGAGCAGGAAACCGAGACGCTGCTTCGGATCGCCGGGAGACGTCGGAGACCCCGTCGATCGCTGGGCGGACCTGTCCTGAGCTGGCATTGCTCCACGGTATCAGGGCACACATTGTGGAACGGGGAGAATCGTTTATAGTCATCAACGATCTAGTTGCTCTCATCATTGATGATTCCGAGGTAATCATGTTCATCGCCTACGCCGTGATCGGCGTCCTTCTCGCCTTCGCCCTCGGCGCCTCCGCCGTGCTGACGTTCACGCGCAACGAGGGCGTCACCGCCTCGATGAGCAAGGTGGGCGTCCCCGAAACCTGGTACCCCTGGCTGGCCTCGGCGAAGGCGGCAGGCGCCCTCGGCCTCCTGATCGGCCTCGGCGTGCCGCTGATCGGTTCCGCCGCCGCGATCGGCGTCGTCCTGTACTTCATCGGGGCCGTCGTCTCCCACCTGCGCGTCAAGGACTACGGGATCGCCCCGCCCCTGGTGCTCGCCCTGCTGGCGGCCGCCGCGCTGGTCCTGCGCGTGCTGTCGGCCTGAGCGTCCGGGCCCGGCCGGGTTCGGCTCGCGCGGCCGACGGTGCGGCCTGCCGGGGAGGGGCGGCGATCGGTGGCGGCGATCAGCGCCGGGCAAGATGTCCGCATTTATGCTGACTCGATGCGATCTGCTCCCTGGTGGGCTTTGGTCTCCTCCGGATGCGCCCCCGTCCTCCTGGTCGGCTCCTGGATGATCGCGCAGCAGCGCCAAGGTCCGGCGTACGACCCCGCGACGCAGACCCTGAGCGTGCTGGCCTCCTACGGAGCCACCAGCTACTGGCTGATGACGGGGACGCTGCTGGTGCTGGGGACGTGCTACATCCTGACGGCACACGCGCTCCGGCAGGCGGCGCTCGCCGGGCGGGTGGCGCTGGCCGGCGGCGGACTCTCCGCACTGGCCCTGACCTTGGTGCCGGTCCCGAACAGCGGCGGGGCGCTGGAGCACGGGGCGGTGGCCACCGTGGGCCTTGTGCTGCTGGCCGCCTGGCCGCCTCTGGCCGCCGTCCGGGGCCGCGGACCGGCGCCGTGGGGGCTGAGACCCGATGTGTCGCTCGCCGCGAGCGCGTTGATGTTCGCGAGCGCCCTGTGGTTCCTGGCGGAGCTGCAGAGCGGGAGAGCCCCCGGTGTCGCCGAGCGCGTCGTGACGTTCTTCCAGGCTCTGTGGCCGTTCCTGGTGGTCCTCTCCTGCCGGAGAAACGTGGCCTGACCGGCTCCGGGACGAAGCCGGTCAGGGGAGGGGAGGCGCTACGCGACCGGTGGGCACCGCAGCCAGTCGTCGAGGACCGCGTAGTCGCCGTCCCTCAGGCCGTGCCGGGGATCCACCCGGTGGAGCAGGGCTGGGCCCGCGTGGTGGACGGCGACCCAGGCCCGATCCGCGTCGGTGATCTCGTCGTCCACCCAGACGAAGCGGCACCCCGCGGCCCATGCCGCGAGACTCCGGGTCTTCCAGTGCGGCCCGTCCCGCACGTCCTCATCCTCCTCCACGTAACGACCGCGCCGCCGGCCCCGGAGGAGTCCGGTAGTCCGACGACGGGCAACGGCGGCAGGCCGATACGAGGCGCGATCCAGGCGTTCGCGTCCTCCATCCACGTCGTCGCCCGGACCAGCTCGCAGGACAGGGCCGCGAGCCGGGGCCCGTGCTGGGGATTGATCCTGGCCAGAAGCGGATTCTCACCCGCGCCCAGGTCTCCGGGGCCCGTCTCGAAGGTCGGGTACGGGTCAGGCGCGTTCCGGGGCGACAGCCGACCGCTGCCACCCCGGAACCTGTACGTTGGGCGGGCCCTAGGTCAGCGGCTCGACCCACACATTGCGGTAGCGGATCTTGCTCCCGTGGTCCTGGAGCTTGATCGCACCGGCCGTCGGTCCCTCCGCCGCCCCGCCGCCGGTCGGGCCGTCGACCGCCACATCGTCGTGGACGGTGACGCCGTTCCACACGACGGTGATCCGGGCGTCCTCCGTCTTGTCCCCCGAAGCGTCGTAGCGGGCGGCGCGGAAGGTGATGTCGTACGTCTGCCAGGTCTCCGGCGCCGTGGCGGCGTTCTCGTCCGGGGCCTTCTTGGTGTAGATCGCCCCGGCCTCGTTGTCGGCGAGCGTGGTGTCACCGTACGAGTCCAGGATCTGCACCTCGTACCGCTCCTGGAGGTACACACCGCTGTTGGCACGGTCCTGCCCGGTCACGTCCGGCGGGAGGTTCGGCAGCCGGAACTCCACGTGCGCGCGGAAGTCCTGGAAACCCTGTTTGGTCCGCAGGTCCCCGCCGGCGATCTCCATCTCCCCGTCCTTCACCGGCCATTCGGGTGTACGGCCGTCCGGGTGCTGCCAGGCAGCCTGGTCCGTGCCGTCGAAGAGCTGGACGCGGGCGCCCTTCGGATGGACGGTGATCATGTCCAGGTTCACATGACCGGTGTCACCGCTGTCGTAGGAGTACGTGATCGTGTTGCGGCCCTCGCGCAGCTCCAACTGTTCGGTCCCCGTCGCCCAGGTCTTCCAGTCGGTGGTCGACAGCAACTCGACCTGCCGCACCTTCTCGCCGTTGACGTGGACGCTCACCGTCTTGGTGCCGGGCGCCGGATCCGGCCCGTTGGCGTAGCGCAGACCCACGTCGTGCGGGCCCGCCTTCCCGGCCTCCACGTCGAACGTGACCGCCGCGCCCTCCTCGCCGAAGTTGTCGACGAAGCCGCCGCCGGAGTAGCCCGCGTGCTCGGTGTCGAATCCGGCGCCCCCGGTGAGGGTGGCCTCCTCCGCCTCGTACTGCGTGGCCGGGGGCTGGTCCCCGGGCAGCGAGTTGAGGGTGTACCAGGCCTCGGTGCTCCACAGCTCCGTACCGTCGGCGGAGCTGAAGGGGCGCGGCGAGCGGATGTGGACCACACGGTTCGCCTTGAGCCCGGGGACGGTCAGTGTGACCTTCTTGCCGTCCTCGGAGAGGGTGGCCCCACTGACCTGGAGGGACTCCTCGTCGATCTTCGGACCGCCGTACTCCGGGGTCGGGGCGTACGCCCACTGCTCGACGCGGTAGCTCTCGGCGAGCTTCGCCGCCGTCTCCTCGGAGAGCGGCTCGGTGTACTCCAGCTCAAAACCGCCCGGCTTCGCCCTCATGGCCAGCATGTCGAAGGCCTTGTCGCCGCTGGGGGAGAGCTTCTGGAGCCCGTAGGTCAGCTTGCCCTCCTGGCCCCAGTTGCCGCCGGCCCCGAGCCCGCCTGCGTAGATCGCGCCGTCCGGACCCATGCTGATCCGGTTGACCCCTGCCTCCAGGCCCTGGGTGAAGCGGAACACCGCCCCCTGGTACTCGCCGTCGACCTTCTCCAGGTACGCGCGCTGGATGCCGCCGTACGTGACGTCCCCGAACAGCATCTGCCCGGCGAACCGGCCCTCGGTCAACTGCAGAGGCGTACTGGGGGAGTTGGCTATCTCGTTCTGCGGCAGCCACAGCACCGGCTTGGTGACCGGCCTGTCGTCGAAGGGGCCCGACGGGTTGGTGTAGTGGTTGAAGAAGCGGTCCTGCTTGATGTGGAGCAGCTTCGAGGAGGGCAGCCAGCCGCCCTGGTTGTCGAGGACGAACATGTCGCCCTCGGGGCCCCAGCCGATCCCGTTGGGCGTACGCAGGCCGCCCGCGATGTAGTCGACCTTGCCGGTCTCCTTGTCCACCTTGATCGTGGACCCGCGGTTCGGCGCGGGCTGCGGATCGGTCGTCGCCCCGCCCAGGTCGATAGCCACGGACAGATTCAGGTAGAAGTACCCGTCCCGGTAGAGCAGGCCGAAGGCGAACTCGTGGAAGTTCCCGCCGTACGGCCAGGTCGCCACCGTCCGCCGCTCATCGGTCACGTCGTCGCCGTCGGCGTCGGTGAGCTCGGTGAGTTCGTGCTTCTGGGACACGTACAGCTTGCCGTCCACCGCCTTGATGCCCATGGGCTCCTTGAGCCCGTCGGCCACCTTCTTGGCGGTCACCTTCCCCGGATCGGTCTCGCCCTGGACGTTGTCGAGGAGGTAGACCTCGCCGGTCGTGTTGTCGGTGCCGCCCCACGTGGTCACGGCGAGCCGCCCGTCGGACAGCCAGTCCATCGCGGTGACCTGCGGTTCGAAGCCCGCGGGGCGCAGATCGGTGAGCGCGTAGTCCGGGTGCGTCCCGTTCAGGGGCAGGCCGTCGCCGGGGGAGTCGAGGGCGCCCTCGCACTCCTTGCGTCCCGGCGCCGTCACCCGTACGACGTCGGCGTCGGTGGACAGCGCGGAGTTCGGCACGACGGCGAAGTCCCCGGCGCCGGGCGGCTTCCACTCCAGGGTGACCTGCTGACCGCCGGTGCGGTCGAAGTGGTCGATACGCAGGGCATGATGACCCTGTGTCAGCTCGACCGATCCGTCCTTCGGTTCCGCGCCGTGCAGCCCGTCGTGATCGATCACGACGGAGTCGTTGATCCGCAGCCGCGAGCCGTCGTCGCTGGTCAGCCGGAAGGCGTACGCACCGTCCTCGGGAACGGTGAGGTTGGCGGTGACCTCGGAGACGAAGTGGTCGCCGAAGCCGAAGTCGTCCGTCGAGCTCCAGTCGATGGCGGGCATCAACTTGTCGACGTTCGGGGTCTGTCCGGTCTTGATGTCACACAACTCGTCGAGAGGGACCTGCACATCGAAGACGCGCAGGGTTACCCCCGGTTCCTGGGGCGGGAGTTCGTCCTGCGGCCTCGGCGTCGGCGCGGCGGCGGCCGGTGACGCGGAGAAGGCGCCGACGAGAAAAGCGGAGACCAGCAGACCGGTGAGATGTCTGCGGCAACGGTGGAGCGGCCGTGGATGCATTCTTCCTCCTGGCCCCTCGCGGCGAGGGGCACGTCGCGGCGGTGGGTGGGGCCACCCGGCGCCCGGGGGTGAACGTTCGGCTCGTGCGGTGGGGCAGCGCTGCGTCCGGCCAGGGGCTCCGGTGGCTGCGCCGAGAACAGTAGGAGGCTTCTACCGGCGGCGTCCATACTTCGTCACCACAGTGTTCAAAGTTCGCAGGTGTTGATGCAAAGTCGCCAAACCCCTTGGTGCACAAGGCATCTGTCGCCCCATCCGCGACGATCGGAACGACGATGGGCCGGACCCGCGCGCCCTGCGGATCCGGCCCCCGAGGTCCGAGGAGGACGAAAGGGTGCTACCGGCCCTCGCGGCCCGCGGCGGAGGCGAATCCCAGCCAGGTGTGGCGGTTGCCCCACCAGCACCAGCCGACCTTGGGCGCGTTGCGCCTCTCCCGGCCGTCCCGCCCGGTGCCGTTGCTGATCCAGATCGCCGGGGTTCGCGCGTCCAGCGTGCCGTTCGCCTTGCGCAGCCGGGATCCGATGGTCATGAAGCAGCGATTCCGCTCAAGCGCCGCCGGCTGCTGCAACACCCAGTGGATGCCTTCGGTGAGCACCAACGGGCTACGGCCCTCCCCGTCGAGGGCGGGCAGCGCCTCCTCCGGGCTCCAGTTGGACATGTGGTCGCCGCGGTCGAGCCCCGCGACGAAGTAGAGCGGCGCGTCGGGAAGTTCGACCGCCGTCGGCGCGAAGCTGTCGACATCGGGCATGTCGGTGACGACGAAGCCGGGCCTGCCGTCGCGCTGGAGCAGCGGCGCGAGGGCGGAGGCAGGGGCACGGTCCGGATGGACGGCGAGCAGAACGCCGTCGCGGCCGCCCTTCCCGGCGAAGGCGCGGACGTCCTCGGCGGAAATCCCCGCGACCTCGTGCACCCCGAGCTCGATCAGGCGCTCCGCCTGGGCGGCGGGCGACGGGAGGAGACGCACGGTGTCGGTGGCAGAAGTGTCGGGCAAGGCGAGTCCCCCGGATTCACGGATTGCGGTAGTGGGCCTGAGATCGAACGACCCAGCCCGCCGGAGTGTTCCCGCCCGGCGCGACCACCGAGAGCGACCTCGCCGGCCCGTCGTGCTGCCTCGGATACAGCTCGTCCAGGCCCCCGCCACCCATCCGTCGCACCGCCCCCTACTCGCCCGGCTCCGCCGCGCAGCGGATGTCCCGCGCCGGACGCCGACCGGTGGTCAGGAACTCCGTCGCCGCGTCATTCGCGCACGTGTTGCCGTCGAACGGATAGACACCGTGCCCGCCCTGGTCGGCCGTCACCATCGTGGCCCGCTGACCGAACGCCCGCCGCAGCTCCCGGGCGCCGGCCAACGGCGTCCCCGGATCCCGCTCGTTCTGCATCATGAGCACGTTCGACGGGCCCCGGTCACCGATCCGCACCGGCGGCTCGACCCGCTCGGCCGGCCAGAAGGCGCACGGCCCGATCCCGGCCGTCGAGCCACCGAGCATCGGATACCTCAGCCGGTCGACCGCGACATTGCGCTGATACTCCCGAACCGTCCCCGGCCAGCGCGTATCACCACAGATCACATGGAAGCGCGCGGCCATCAGGTTCTCCAACCCCTGCGGCACCGGGGAGAGCGGCACCGGCCGGCCTGTGTCGACCGCCTGCCAGAACTCCGCCAGATGGGGCATGAGGGCATCGGCGTAGAGACGTTCGAACGTGACCCCACGGAACGCGTTCCCGTCGATCCCATGGACCGGCTTCCTCTCCAAACGCTTCGCCAGGTCGAAGAACTTCGCGGTCACCTGCTCCGGCGTGACGCCCAGACCGTACTCGGGGCGCGCGGCCGCGAACTTCGCGAAGTCCGGGAACCGGTCCTCCAGCCCACGGGCGAACGACCGCATGGCTGTGACGTCATAGCCGCCCGGGCCCAGGTTGCTGTCCAGGACGACCCGGTCGCCACGCTTCGGGAACATCGTCGTGTACACCGCACCGAGGTAGCTGCCGTAGGAATGCCCGAGGTACGAGAGCTTCGGCTCACCCAGAGCCGCCCGGATCCGGTCCATGTCACGCGCGGTGTTCGCGGTGGTGACGTGCGGCAGCATCCATGCCGTACGCGAAGTGGCGCACTGCTTCGCGATGGTCCGCGCGTATCCCGCCTCCCGCGCGACATCGGCGGCGGTGTGCGCGTACGGGGCGAAGTTGCCGCGGTACTGCTGCTCCCTGGTCAGATCACAGGTCACGGGCGTGCTGCGGCCGACACCGCGGGGGTCGAAGCCGATCACGTCGTAGGAGTCCAGCACCTCCCGGGGCAGCCCCGACGCGGCGAGAACGGCCGAGTGGTCGAGCCCCGCGCCACCGGGGCCGCCCGGATCGGTCAACAGCACACCGCGCCGCTTCGACGGGCTGTCGCTCGCCAGCCGGGAGATCGCGATCTCGATCCGCCGGCCGTCCGGGTGCCGGTAGTCCAGCGGGACATCGAGCGTCGAGCACTCCAGACGGGACGAGGAGACACCCTCGGGGCACGGGCCCCACCGCACGGCCTGCGGACTCGTCCGCACGGTGTCCGCGGTCGCCGCCGACGTTCCCGGCACCGCGGTCGCCGCCACCACCGCGCCGACGGCGAGAGCAAGGGACAGGGATGTGCGCATCTGTTGTCCTCCAGGAGAAGTGGTCCACGGGGCGCCGGAACCGTCGGCCCGGGAACGCCCGCCGCCGACCGCGTGGCGTGTCCGCACGGGCCGAGTCTGTCCGCGCGGCGCTCCCCGGCACATCGCCCCTGCGGCCCGAACCCGCTCCGACCGAGGGCGAGGCGGGCGTACGACTTCGGTCCAGGACGACTCCGCCCCGGGTCTGACTCGCCTGCCGTACGGCTTAGCGACAATGAACGGGTGAACACGGACGGGGCACCACGACTCGGCTGGTGGCAGCAGACCTGGCGACTGGCGGCTGCCGCGGCGCTGAGTGTGCCGGTCTGGCTCTACGTCGGAGTGCTGCTGCACGGGCAGGACGCCGGACCGGGCGCATGGTTCCGCATCGGTGATCCGCTCGTGGCCCTCGGCTGCCTGGCCGCGCTGCTGTGGCGGCGACGGTTCCCGCTCGCTGTCGCCCTGACCGTCGCGATCGCCTCGACCATGTCGACGCTCGCGACCGGCGCCGCCCTCGTGGCGCTGGGCTCGATATCCACCCGTCGACGCCCGGTGGAGATCGGCGCCGTCGCCCTCGCCTATGTGACCGCGTCACAGTTCGCGGGCGGGGTCTACCCGCTCCAGAACCCGCCCGGGATGTTCTGGCTGCAACTCGCGTTGCCGGCCCTGACCGCGGGCATCGCGGTGGCCGCGGGCATGGCCGTCGGCGCACGGCGGGTCGAGGTGCGGTCCTTGCGGGACCGCGCAGAGAGCGCCGAACGGGAACAGACGGCACGAGCGGCACAGGCACGGGTTCTGGAACGCAACCGGATCGCCCGCGAGATGCACGACGTGCTCGCGCACCGGATCTCCCTGGTCGCCATGCAGGCCGGAGTGCTGGACCACCGCGGCGACCTCGGAGCCGAGGAGAACAGGCTGCTGGTCCGCGGCATCGCCGAGGGCTCCCACCAGGCACTGGAGGAACTGCGCGATGTCCTCGGTGTGCTCCGGGCTGACCCGGGCCACCCGGAACCACCGCAACCCTCCCTCGACCGCGTCCCCGACCTGGTGGCCGACGCCCGCGCGTCAGGACTCGACGCCACGTTGACCACCACCGTGACGGGAACACCGGCCGACGCCGTGGGACGAACCTGCTACCGGGTCGTCCAGGAAGGGCTGACCAACGCCGCCAGACACGCACCGGGCGCACCCGTCCGCATCACCCTCGCAGGAGCGGCGGGCGAGGGGCTCGGCGTCGATGTCCGCAACGACCCGGCCACCGAGAGAACCACGCACCGGCCACCGGCCTCGGGGTTCGGGCTGCTCGGCCTCGCCGAACGCGTCGGTCTCGCCGGCGGAACCCTCCACCACCGCCCCACACCCGACAACGGATACGTCCTCACCGCACGGCTGCCCTGGCCGAACCCGACCCACGGAAAGAGCCCCTGAGTGGACACCGAACGGGAGCCGGTACGCGTCGCCATCGTCGACGACGACCAACTGGTGCGCATGGCGCTGCGGCTCGTCATCGACGGCGAACCGGACCTGACCGTCGTCGCGGAGGCAGCCGACGGGAACGCCGCGATCACCGCGGTGGACGAGCACCGGCCGGACGTCGTGCTGATGGACGTACGGATGCCGGGCCTCGACGGACTCAGCGCGACCCGGGAGCTCCTCGCCCGGCCGGCGCCGCCCCGCGTGCTCATGCTGACCACGTTCGACTCCGACGACCTGGTGCTCGGCGCACTGGGGGCCGGAGCCCTCGGGTTCGTCCTCAAGGACACCCCTCCGCCGCGGATCCTCGACGCCGTGCGGACCGTCGCGGACGGTCACCCCGTGCTCTCCCCGGCCGCCACGGCACGGGTGATCGCCGCGGCCACCGGTCCGCGCTCCTCCCACGCCCGTGAGGCGTCCCGGCGGGCCGCGCGGGAACAGCTGTCGGCGCTGACCGAACGCGAACGCGAGACCGCTCGGGCCATCGCGGACGGACTGGGAAACCCGGAGATCGCCGACAGGCTGCACATCAGCGTCGCGACCGTGAAGGCGCACACCGGCAGCCTGTTCTCCAAACTGGCGGTCCAGAACCGGGTACAGATCGCCCTGCTGGTCCGCGACGCCCAGGAATGACCCCGGCCCGGGCCGCGGGCAAAACAAAAGGCAAGGAGAGACCTCTCCTTGCCACTGTCAACTTATAGCTCACCCGGGGGCTTGCGGCAAGACCCGGGTGACGGCGCAGAATCGTCCCTCGCCGCCACCACCCGCGCAAGCGCGGGCGGCGTGCGTGTGCCGGCGGCCTGTCGAGCATGCACGGACACGAGCCGCCGGCTCGGACAGAAGACAGCTCAGAAGGACGACAGCTCAGAAGGACGACAGTTCCGAGGGATGACAGTTCCGAGGGATGAAAGCTCAGGAATGAGTACGTGCCCGACAGGAGGTTCGGCGTGGACAGAGGGCAAGGTGCCGGTGATCCGACCGATCATCGCAGTGCGAGGGAACACGGCCGCCCGCCAGGCGTCACGATGACGGATCAGTATGTGGTGGACCTCCGAGAGGCGGACGAGAGGCAGGGCGCGGCCGTCGGCGGCAAGGGCGCGCAGCTGGGCGCACTGTCGCGGATCGAGGGAACCCGCGTGCCGGACGGATTCTGTGTGACGACGGACGCTTTCCGGCGGGCCATGGCGGAGGTGCCGTCGTTCGACGAACGGCTCGAGGAGTTGTCGCGCCTTGCCCCGGACGGCCGGGAGGCGGTCCGAACGCTCAGCGCACGGATCCGCCGCACCATCGAGGAGATCGCCGTCCCCGGCGACATCGCGGTGGCCGTCACCGGGGCGCTCGTACGGTTCGGCGAGCAGGCCGCGTACGCCGTCCGGTCCAGCGCGACTGCGGAGGACCTGCCCACGGCCTCTTTCGCCGGCCAGCAGGACACGTACCTGAACATCGCGGGGCCGGCCGCGGTCCTCCGGCACATCAGCCGGTGCTGGGCCTCGATGTTCACCGAGCGGGCCGTGATCTACCGACAGCGAAACGGCATCGACCACCGTACGGTCCAGATGGCTGTGGTCGTGCAGCAGATGGTCTTCCCGCACGCTTCCGGCGTCCTGTTCACGGCGGACCCCGTCACGGGCAATCGGAAGGTCGCCACCGTGGACGCCGGCTTCGGCCTCGGCGAGGCCTTGGTCTCCGGTCTGGTGAACCCGGACGTCTTCAGGGTTCGGGACGGCGAAGTCGTCACCCGGACCATCGCAGCCAAAGAGCGTGCGGTGCGCGCCCTGCCGGCCGGCGGCACGGGGGAGGTGGCGGTCGACCCGCGGCAGCGGGAGCGCCCGGCGCTGACGGACGCGCAGGTTGTCCGGCTCGTAACGCTCGGCCGGCGGATCGAAGCGCACTTCGGCCGCCCGCAGGACATCGAATGGTGCCTGGTCGACCACGGCTTCCGGATCGTGCAGAGCCGCCCGATCACGACCCTCTTCCCCGTTCCCGCCCGGGAGGCCGGCGACGAGGAGAATCACGTCTATGTCTCCGTCGGCCACCAGCAGATGATGACCGACCCCATGAAGCCCCTCGGGCTCTCCCTGTGGCAGTTGACGGCGCTGGTGCCGATGCTCGACGCGGGCGGAAGGCTGTTCGTCGACGTCACCGGCCGACTGGCCTCGCCCGCGAGCCGCGACGGTCTCCTGGACGTCATGGGGAAGGGCGATCCGCTGGTCAGGGACGCCTTGGAGACGGTCCTGGCACGCGACGGTTTCATCCCGTCACTCCCGGACCCGTCACTCCCGGACCCGTCACTCCCGGACGAGGCCCCCGCCAGGCCGCCGTCCACCGGTACGCCCGCCCCGATCGCGACCGACCCGGCCGTCGTCACCGAACTGATCGAGCGCAGCCGCGCTTCCGTCGCCGCTCTGGAGCGCGGCATCCGGACCAGGACGGGGCCGGCACTGTTCGACTTCCTGCTGGAGGAGGCTTTCGAGGAGCACAAGCGGACCTTGGGCGATCCGCTGAGCATGCAGGCGATCATGGCCGGAATGGACGCCACCTGGTGGCTCAACGAAAAGCTGCTGGAGTGGCTGGGCGAGAAGAACGCGGCGGACACGCTGACCCTGTCCGCCCCCGGCAACATCACATCGGAGATGGGTCTGGCGCTGCTCGGCGTAGCGGACGTGATCCGGTCGCGGCCGGAGGCGCTGGCCTTCCTGCGGAACATCGAACACGGTCAGGACGCCGCTTTCCTGGACGACCTGGCGAAGGTCGCGGGCGGAGCGGAAGCACGCGAGGCCATCGAGAGCTACCTCGACCGGTACGGCATGCGCTGCGTCGGCGAGATCGACATCACCAGGCCACGATGGCGCGAGCGCCCCACCACACTCGTGCCCGTGATCCTCGACAACGTACGGAACTTCGGGCCGGGCGCCGCCGCGCGGCGCTTCGAGCAGGGCCTGCGGAAGGCGCGGCAGAAGGAACAGGACGTGCTGTCACGGTTGCGGGCCCTGCCGGACGGGGACCGCAAGGCCGACGAGACCCGGCGGATGATCGACCGCGTCCGCACCTTCATCGGATACCGGGAGTACCCCAAGTACGGGATCATCAGCCGTTACTTCGTCTACAAGCAGGCCCTGATGGCGGAGGCCGGGCGACTCGAACGGGCGGGCGTGCTTCCCGGGAAGGAGGACGTCTTCTACCTGACGTTCCAGGAATTCCACGAGGCCGTGCGCACGGACCGGGTGGACGAGCAGCTCATCCGACGGCGCAAGGAGGAGTTCCGTTCGTACCAAGCGCTCACAACGCCCCGGGTCCTCACATCGGACGGTGAGGCCCACACCGGCGCGTACCGGCGTGACGACGTGCCGACCGGTGCGCTGACCGGCCTGCCGGTGTCCGCCGGGACCGTCGAGGGAAGGGCCCGTGTCATCCTCGACATGGCGGAGGCCGACCTGGAAGCGGGCGACATCCTGGTCACGGCCTTCGCCGACCCCAGCTGGTCGCCGCTGTTCGTCGGCATCGCGGGCCTGGTGACGGAGGTCGGCGGCCTGATGACCCACGGTGCGGTGATCGCCCGGGAGTACGGCCTGCCGGCGGTCGTGGGCGTGGAGCAGGCCACCCGGCTGATCCGGGACGGGCAGCGGATCCGCGTACACGGAAGAGACGGGTACGTGGAGGTCCTGCCCTGACCGCCCCGGACGGGGCCGAGGACCGACGCCCGGCCGGGACAGCGGTACGGCCGGGACAGAGGTACGGCCGGGGCGTGTTCGCTGACCGAGGCAGGCAGGTGGCCGGGCAGGCGGGTCCAGCCGAGCCGAGCCGGGTCACGTAGGGAGCACGGTCCTCGTCCTCGTCCTCGTCCGGAGGACTTCCGCGATGGACTCCTCGCGCCAGCGTGCGAGGAGTTCGTGGAAGGCGACGGCTCCGTGCGGGTAGGCGAAGGGACCGTCGGGGCGACCCCGCCCTTCGCGGTTGTAGTACCCGGGCGTGCACTCGGCGTGGGACCACTCCCGGGTGGCGGTGTCCAGAGCGGCCTGGTTATGGGCAGCGGCTCTCGGTCCGTCGTTCGCCGGCCGCCGCCCGTCCTGCTGCATACGCTTCGTGACCCTGGCGGCGTACCGGCTGGGCAGCAGGGTCTTACCGATCCCGGTCGTCAGCCGAGAGGGGAGGCTGTTGAGGGGCGCCGGTCGGGGTACGAGAGGGCGAAGTCGTACCTGTACAGGAAGCTTCTCGCAGAAGGAACGGTGGTCGCTGATGTCGTCCTCGCTCGTTGAAACCATTGATGTCAAGGCGCCGGTCGCCGTTACCTGGGCGCTGTGGTGCGACGTCACGCAGTGGCCGAGGTTCCTCAGTCATGTCCAGCGTGTGGACCCGATCGACGAGCGGCGATTCGCCTGGCAGCTCTCGCTGCCCGGGGCGGACAAGAGCTTCGTCGCGGAACTCACCGAGGTCGTGGCGGAGAACCGCATCGCGTGGAAGACGACCGAGGGCGTCCACCACGCGGGAGTGGTCACGTTTCACCGCATCGACGAGGCCACGAGCCGCGTCGCTCTCCAGATCGAGTACGACCCGCAAGGGTTTGTCGAGCGCCTCGGGGCACTGACCAATCTCGATTCCGCGCTGGCCAACTACGACCTGGGCGAGTTCCAGAAACTGGCCGAACTGACCGTCGCCTCAGGGGGCATGCGGGATGCCTGAGCCTTCAGCGCACCCAGCCGGCCCCGTTGCCCGGTCTGGGGGCCCGACGGGCAGCGCGGGTGCCGGCGGGGGTGCTTGAAGAACTCGATGTTCCGTTTCCGTTGATGATGTTCAAATAGGCCCCAGAGCAGGGAACGCCGAGCACGGCCAGCAGCGCGGTGGGGCATCAGCTGGTCGATCTCGTCGAAGAACGCCTCGGTGAGGAACTCGACGTGGACAGGCTCGCCGGAGGGTTCGGTATGACCGAGTACCACCTGCGTCGCATGTTCTCCTCGCTGGCCGGTATGCCGCTGTCGCAGTACGTGCGGTGTCGGCGCATGAGCGTCGCGGCCGGTGACGTCGTCCGCGGCACGGCGGATCTGCTGGGCATCGCCGTCCGGTACGGCTACGGGTCGAGTGAGGCGTTCGGACGCGCGTTCCGGGCGGTTCACGGTGCGAGTCCCGGCGATGTGCGCCGTGACGGAGGCCCCTTGCGTATACAACCGCAGGTCAGGTTCCGTCTGACCGTAGAAGGGAGCAGCCCTGTGGACACCCGCCTCGTCGACCGCCCCGTATTCCGGCTGGTCAGGCACGCCGCTCGCGTTCCGCTCATTCACCAGGGCGTCAACCCGCACATCCAGGAGCACATCGCCGCGCTGCCACCGCAGGAGCACGTGCGTCTGAAGGGCCTCAGCGACACCGAGCCCGCGGGCCTGCTGCAGGTCAGCGACGGCCTCGACCCGGATGCCGCCGAGGGCAGCGAACTCACCTACCTGCACGGAATTGCTCTCAGCAGGGACACGTCCGCCCCCCGACGACCTCGATGTCATCGAGGTGCCGGCCGGGCAGTGGGCCGTCTTCCGGACCAGCGGACCCCACCCCCAGGCGCTCCAGACGACCTGGGCCGCCACCGCCACCGAGTGGTTTCCCTCCAACCCATGGCAGCTGCGGCCCGGCCCCTCGATCGTCGCCATCCTGGAGCGCGCGGACGACTTCAGCACCGCGACCTGCGAGTTGTGGCTCCCGGTCGAACCGGCGTGATCCACCGGCTCGGACGTCCGGGGCGAGATTCGTTTGGACGGTAGCTGTACCCCGCGTTGCGGGCAGCGCGGACCAGGCGGACGCCCCAGACAGCGCACACCAACCGGTCGAAGAGCAGTCAGTACCCGGCGGACTGGATGCCGCCGTCCCTGGAGGCGCAGTGCCGGTACGTGGGGGAGTGGGTGGCCGCCAAACTGCGCTGGGAGCTCACCGCGGATGACCGTGAGCTTCAGGCGCTGAAGGTGTATGCCGAGGGTCCGCGCGAGGACATCATCGTCCGCTACACACCGGCCGTCTGATCCTGCTCGGCGGCGGTCCGGCAGCACGGGCCCCGGCCTCCCTGGTGTCGGTGGTGCCCCTGCCACCGACACCAGGGTCCGCCGAGCCGCTCCCGTAGAGGTGGCCAGAGAGCTGCCGTGCGAAAACCCGAACTCCCGTTGCCTGGGGGGAACTAAGACCGTGTCCTACATGGTCAGTTTGAGGAATCGTTTGTAGCAGCAGAGAGCGGCTGCCAGTCCGAGAAAGGCCAGGTAGTTGCCTGGTTTTTGC
>NZ_JBHXJG010000133.1:0-20315 GCF_042723425.1 Streptomyces sp. NPDC058375
GGCCCGGAAGAGTTCCGGACGGGGGCGCCGCTGGTGAGGCTGGTTACAGCCGGGGCGTTCAGAGGCCGAGCTCGACCTCGAACTCACCCGCCTCCAGGATCGCCTTGACCGAGGTCAGGTAGCGGGCGGCGTCCGCGCCGTCCACCAGACGGTGGTCGTAGGAGAGCGAGAGGTACGTCATGTCGCGCACCGCGATGGTCTCGCCGAGGTCCGGGTGGTCGATGACCACGGGACGGCGGACCGTCGCGCCGATGCCCAGGATGGCGGCCTGGTTCGGCGGCACGATGACGGTGTCGAACAGGGCGCCGCGCGAACCGGTGTTGCTGATGGTGAAGGTCGCGCCGGACATGTCGTCCGGCGTCAGGCCGCCACCGCGCGCCTTGCCCGCGAGCTCCGCGGTCTTCTTGGAGATACCGGCGATGTTCAGGTCGCCCGCACCCTTGATGACCGGGGTCATCAGACCCTTCTCGGCGTCCACGGCGATGCCGATGTTCTCCGAGTCGAAGTACGTGATGGTGCCCTCGTCCTCGTTGATCCGGGCGTTGATGACCGGGTGGGCCTTCAGCGCCTGGGCCGCCGCCTTCACGAAGAACGGCATCGGGGACAGCTTGACGCCCTCACGGGCGGCGAACGCGGCCTTCGCCTGGTTGCGCAGCTTCATCAGCTTCGTGATGTCGACCTCGAGGACCGAGGTCAGCTGGGCCTGCGAGTGCAGCGCCTTCATCATGTTGTCGCCGATGACCTTGCGCATGCGGGTCATCTTGACCGTCTGACCGCGCAGCGGGGACGCCTCCAGCTTCGGCGCCTTGGCGGCGGCGGCATAGCCTCCGGCAGCACCAGCAGGGGCCGGGGCAGCGGCGGCGGCCTTGGCGGCCTCCGCGGCGGCGACGACGTCCTGCTTGCGGATACGGCCACCGACGCCGGTGCCCTTGACCGCGCTCAGGTCCACGTTGTTCTCGGACGCGAGCTTGCGGACCAGCGGCGTGACGTACGCGCCGTCGTCACCGGAGGGCGCGGCCTGGGCGGCCGGTGCCGGGGCGGCGGGGGCGGGCTGGGCCGGGGCGGCGGGGGCAGGAGCCTCCTGCTTGGGGGCCTCCTGCTGGGGCGCCTCGGCCTTCGGAGCCTCCTGCTTCGGGGCCTCCTGCTTCGGAGCCTCCTCCTGCTTCGGGGCCTCGGCCTTCGGGGCCTCCTGGGCCGGTGCGGCGGGCTGCGCCGGAGCGGCGGCGGGAGCCGCGCCCGGGGCGCCGATGACGGCGAGCTTGGCGCCGACCTCGGCGGTCTCGTCCTCGCCGACCACGATCTCCAGCAGCACACCGGCGACCGGGGCGGGGATCTCGGTGTCGACCTTGTCCCTGGAGACCTCAAGGAGGGGCTCGTCCTCCGCGACCTCCTCGCCGACCTCCTTGAGCCAGCGGGTGACGGTGCCCTCGGTGACGCTCTCGCCGAGCGCGGGGAGGGTGACGTCGGTGCCCTCGGCGGACGAACCGCCGGTGGCCGCCTCGGCGGTCGGGGCCTGGGCCGGAGCCTCGGTCTCGGTCGACGGGGCGGTGGGCGCCTCCTCGGCCTGCGGGGCCGGGGTGGAGGCGGGCTCGGCGGCCGGAGCCTCGGCCTCTCCGCCGCCCGAGCCGTCGTCGATGACGGCCAGCTCGGCACCGACCTCGACGGTCTCGTCCTCGGCGACCTTGATGGACGACAGAACGCCGGACGCGGGGGCCGGGATCTCGGTGTCGACCTTGTCGGTCGAGACCTCGAGCAACGGCTCGTCGGCCTCGACGCGCTCGCCCTCGGCCTTCAGCCAACGGGTGACAGTGCCCTCGGTGACGCTCTCGCCGAGCGCCGGAAGGGTTACGGAAACCGACATGGTTTCAGTTGCTCCTTACGAAAATGCGGAAGTGGTCGGTCGTCGCGCCCGGGACCGGGGGATCAGTCGTGGGCGTGGAGGGGCTTGCCGGCCAACGCCAGGTGAGCCTCGCCCATCGCCTCGTTCTGCGTCGGGTGTGCGTGGATGAGCTGGGCGACCTCGGCGGGCAGCGCTTCCCAGTTGTAGATCAGCTGGGCTTCGCCGACCTGCTCGCCCATCCGGTCGCCCACCATGTGGACGCCGACCACGGCACCGTCCTTGACCTGGACGAGCTTGATCTCGCCCGCGGTCTTCAGGATCTTGCTCTTGCCGTTGCCCGCGAGGTTGTACTTGAGCGCGACGACCTTGTCCGCGCCGTAGATCTCCTTGGCCTTCGCCTCGGTGATGCCGACGGAGGCGACCTCGGGGTGGCAGTACGTCACCTTGGGCACGCCGTCGTAGTCGACCGGGACGGTCTTGAGACCGGCCAGCCGCTCCGCCACCAGGATGCCCTCGGCGAAGCCGACGTGGGCGAGCTGGAGGGTCGGGACGAGGTCGCCCACGGCCGAGATCGTCGGGACGTTGGTCTGCATGTACTCGTCGACCAGGACATAGCCGCGGTCCATCGCGACGCCCTGCTCCTCGTAACCGAGGCCCTGCGAGACCGGGCCGCGGCCGATCGCGACGAGCAGCAGCTCCGCCTCGAAGGTCTTGCCGTCGGCGAGCGTCACGCGGACGCCGTCCTGCGTGTACTCGGCCTTGTCGAAGAAGGTGCCGAGGTTGAACTTGATGCCGCGCTTGCGGAACGCGCGCTCAAGAAGCTTGGAGCTGTTCTCGTCCTCGACCGGGACGAGGTGCTTGAGGCCCTCGACGATCGTGACCTCGGTGCCGAAGGACTTCCACGCCGAGGCGAACTCGACGCCGATGACGCCGCCGCCCAGCACGATCGCGGACTTCGGGACGCGGTCCATCTTCAGCGCGTGGTCCGAGGAGATGATCCGGTTGCCGTCGATCTCCAGGCCGGGCAGCGACTTCGGCACGGAGCCGGTCGCCAGCAGCACGTGGCGGCCCTGGACGCGCTGGCCGTTCACATCCACCGAGGTGGGGGAGGAGAGCTTGCCCTCGCCCTCGATGTAGTGGACCTTGCGCGAGGCGATGAGACCCTGGAGACCCTTGTACAGGCCCGAGATCACGTCGTCCTTGTACTTGTTGACGGCCTCCATGTCGATGCCCTCGAAGGTGGCCTTCACGCCGAACTGGGCCGACTCGCGGGCCTGGTCCGCGATCTCGCCCGCGTGCAGCAGCGCCTTCGTGGGGATGCAGCCGTTGTGCAGGCAGGTGCCGCCGACCTTGCCCTTCTCGATCAGGGCGACGTCCAGGCCCAGCTGCGCTCCGCGCAGGGCCGCGGCGTAACCGCCACTGCCACCGCCGAGGATCACTAGGTCGAAAACGGTGCTGGCGTCGTTCGCCACGTCACGTCCTCCATGCATGTGCGCCGTACGCCGGGCCCCGTCGCTGGGGTGTGACCGGCCGGTCGGCTGGTGTGCGGCCGCTTTTGTCTTCGGCCCTGTGGTGGGGGCCCTGTCCTGCCGAGAACCCATCTTCGCACTTGTCGACGGTGGGCGGGACGCGGGGCCCGGGTCCGGAACGGATGATCGTCCGTTCCGGAGGGTTACTGCTGCGTAGATACCTACGGATTCGACCGGTGTTCGTCGAGAGCGAAACCCTGTCTCTTCCGACGGGGGCGAAACCGGGTTTCTTCCGACGGAGGCGAAACCTTGTCTCTTCTTACCGGTCCCGCCCGGACAACACGTACGGCCCCGGAGCTATGCCCGGGGCCGTACACGGCTGATCGCTCAGCCCAGGTCGCCGTCGGCGGTGCGCTCGGCGAGCCGCACCAGGGTGCGGACCGCGGAGCCGGTGCCGCCCTTGGGCGTGTAGCCGTACGGGGCGCCCTCGTGGAAGGCAGGGCCGGCGATGTCCAGGTGGGCCCAGGCGATGCCCTCGCCAACGAACTCCTTCAGGAACAGGCCGGCCACCAGGCCGCCGCCCATCCGCTCGCCCATGTTGGCGATGTCGGCGGTGGGGGAGTCCATGCCCTTGCGCAGGTCGGCGGGGAGCGGCATCGGCCAGGAGGCCTCGCCGACCTCCTCGGCGATCTCGTGGATCGACGTACGGAAGGCGTCGTCGTTGGCCATGATGCCGAAGGTGCGGTTGCCGAGCGCCAGCACCATCGCGCCGGTCAGGGTCGCCACGTCGACGATCGCGTCGGGCTTCTCCTCCGAGGCGCGGGTGAGCGCGTCGCCCAGGACGAGCCGGCCCTCGGCGTCGGTGTTGAGGACCTCGACGGTCTTGCCGCTGTACATGCGCAGCACGTCACCGGGGCGGGTGGCGTTGCCGGAGGGCATGTTCTCGGCGAGCGCCAGCCAGCCGGTGACGTTGACCCTCAGGCCGAGGCGGGCGGCCGTGACGACGGCGGCGAACACGGCGGCGGCACCGCTCATGTCGCACTTCATCGTCTCGTTGTGGCCGGCCGGCTTGAGCGAGATGCCGCCCGAGTCGTAGGTGATGCCCTTGCCGACGAAGGCCAGGGTCTTCTCCGCCTTCGGGTGGGTGTAGGCGAGCTTCACCAGGCGCGGGCCGTTCGCCGAGCCCTGGCCGACCCCGAGGATGCCGCCGAAGCCGCCCTTGACGAGGGCCTTCTCGTCGAGGACCTGGACCTTGACGCCGTGCTCCTTGCCCGCGGCGGTGGCCACGGCGGCGAAGGACTCGGGGTACAGGTCGTTCGGCGGGGTGTTGATGAGGTCGCGGGCCCGGTTGATCTCCTCGACCAGGGCCAGGGCGCGCTCGACGGCCGCCTTGTAGCCCTTGTCGCGCGGCTTGGCGCCGAGCAGGGTCACCTCGGCGAGCGGCTGCTTCGGGCCGCTGTCCTTGGACTTGGCGTCCTTGGGGGCCAGCTTGTTCTCGCCGCCCTGGTAGGCGGTGAAGGCGTACGAGCCGAGGAGCGCGCCCTCGGCGACGGCGGCGGCGTCCTCGACGGAGCCGGCGGGCAGCGCGAAGCCGGCCTTCTTGGAGCCGGACAGCGCACGGGCGGCGGTGCCCGCGGCGCGGCGCAGCGACTCGGCGTCGTAGGCGTCCTCCTTGTCCGGGACCGGACCGAGGCCGACCGCGACGACGAGGGGGGTCTTGAGGCCGGACGCGGCGGGCAGCTTGGTCAGTTCGCCCTCGGCACCGGTGGCACCCAGGGTCGCGAGGACGGCGGCGAGCTTGCCGTCGAACGCCTTGTCCACGGCCTCGGAGCCGGGTGCCAGGACCGGTCCCTTGACGCCCTTGGCGACGCCGACGACGAGTGCGTCGGCGCGCAGCGTCGCCGCACCGGCAGTGCTGAGAGTGAGAGCAGTCACGGTGGTGAAATCTCGCTTCCGTTGAGTTCCAGTTCGGTCGAGGGGTGGGCCGACCGTGCCCGGCGCATCGTAGACGCCCCGACGATGTGCCGGGAATGAGCCTACGCGCGCAGTTCCTGCTCCGTGACGGCGGCGGGCTTTCCCGGTCGCCCTCCCGTCGCCCTCCCGGTCGCCTTTCCGGCCGGTGGGGATCTCCTGCCGCTCCGTCAGGCGCCGAGCGCCAGCACCACCAGGGCCGCCGTCGCCGCGGTCTCCTCGACGCCGCCGAAGACGTCCCCGGTGACCCCGCCGAACCGCCGTACGCAGTGCCGCAGCAGCAGTTCGGCGGCGGCGAGAGCGCCGAGCACCGCGAGCGCGTGGTGCAGCGCCCCTGCCGGTCCGAACGCCGCGCCCGCCGCCGCGCAGAGCGCCACCACGACCACCGCCGCGAGCAGTGCCCGCCCGGCCGGGACCGTGCCCGCCACCGTCGCCCCGAGCCCTTCCGGCCGGGCCGCCGGGACGCCCTGACGGGACGCCAGGGTCAGCGCGAGGCGGGCGGCGACGGCCGCGACGACGGTCCCGAGGGCCCCGTGCGCCCAGCCGTGCCCGTACAGCTCGAAGAGGACCGCGACCTGGACCAGCAGGACCAGGAGCAGCGTGATGACACCGAACGGCCCAATGTCGGACTGCTTCATGATCCGCAACGCGTCCTCGGCCGGTTTCCCGCTGCCGAGGCCGTCCGCCGTGTCCGCCAGGCCGTCCAGGTGCAGCCCCCGGGTGAGGGCGGCCGGCACCGCGACGGAGGCCACCGCCGCGAGCAGCGGCCCCGAGCCGGCCAGCAGCGACAGCGAGCCGAGGCCGGCGGCGAGCACCCCCACGACGAGCCCGGCGAGCGGGGCGCAGAGCATGCCGGAGCGGGCGGTCGCGCGGTCCCAGCGGGTCACCCGGACCGGCAGCACGGTCAGGGTGCCGAAGGCGAAACGTATGCCGTGGCTGTTCAGGGAGGTCACCGCGCGCAGGCTAGCCGCTGGGCCCCACCGATAGATTGGGCGAAACGCCTCAATCGCTGCGAAACATGACATATCGGGAGTGGGTGGCATGGGTCACTGGTGGCACGACAACATCGCGGAGCCGGGCAAGGTGCCGCTGCTCCTCGCGCTCGCCGCCTTCGTCCTGACCTTCGCGATCACCCGCACCATCACCCGCATGATCCGCGCCGGGAAGGGCCCGTTCCGCAACATCACCCCCGGCGGCGTGCACATCCACCACGTGGTGCCCGGGGTCGTCCTCTTGGTCGTCGGCGGGTTCGGCGCGGTGGCCGGCGGGCGGCACGGCGTGGCCGCCGGAGTGTTCGCGGTGATCTTCGGGGTGGGAGCAGGCCTGGTGCTCGACGAGTTCGCCCTGATCCTGCATCTGGACGATGTGTACTGGACCGAGGAGGGCCGCCAGAGCGTGGAGGTGGTGGTGCTGACCGCCTCGCTGGTGCTGCTGGTCCTGGCGGGCTTCACCCCGCTCGGCGTCGACGACGTCACCGACGAGGAGCAACAGGGCAGGCTTGGCCTCATCACGACATACGTGATCAACTTCTGCTTCGTCCTGATCGCCCTGTTCAAGGGCAAGCTGCGGATGGCGGTGCTCGGCACCCTCGTCCCGTTCGTCGCGCTGGTCGGCGCGATCCGGCTGGCCCGCCCCACCTCGCCCTGGGCCCGGCGTTTCTACCGCCACCGCCACCGGGCCCGCTCCCGGGCGATGCTGCGGGCCTACCACCACGACGTGCGCTGGGCCGGGCCGCGCCGGAAGTTCCAGGACCTCGTCGGCGGCGCCCCGGACCGGGTGCCGCCGCCGCCGGCCCGCAAGCCCTGACCGCCGCGCCGCCGCGCGAGCCACTCCCGTACGCCGCACACCACCAGGACGGCGGCGATGGCGGCCAGATGTTCACGGCCCGCCAGGTTGTCCTTGACCAGAACCTCCACCACCATCGCGAGGACCACCAGCGCCCCGGTGCACCAGGCCCGCCGCCGGTGGCAGACGTACACCGCGAGCCCGACGACCGCCGCCGAAGGACCGGTGTCCACCACCTGCGCGTCCGAAGCGGGCAGCCCGAGGAACGCCTCCGGCCCGAGGGCCACGCCGAGCCGGGCGTACAGCGTCCCGGCCAGCGTCGCCCCGTACGCCACCGCGAGCGTGCGCCACCGCCCCAGGCACACCTCCGCCACCCCGAACACCAGCAGG
The DNA here is from genome assembly GCF_042723425.1 of Streptomyces sp. NPDC058375. Lineage (NCBI taxonomy): Bacteria > Bacillati > Actinomycetota > Actinomycetes > Kitasatosporales > Streptomycetaceae > Streptomyces > Streptomyces sp. NPDC058375. The sequence goes on from NZ_JBHXJG010000133.1 coordinate 7,456, forward strand.
ATCTGGGCCAGCGCGCCCCACACCGGCAGATCGAGTGCGGGCACGAACAGCGACAGCGGGGTACGCAGGAGAGCGAGCGGGAGCGGATCCTCGGCCCGTACGGCTCCGAGGTCCCGCACCGGCCCGTAGCCCCACGCCTGGTGCTGCACCAGCTGGACGAGCGCCGTCAGCGCCGCCGCGGTGAGCGTCAGCGCGAGCGCCCGCACCCCGCGTGCGGCGAGCCCCGCCCGTACGGCTCTGACCAGCGGGCCCCACTCCCGTACCGCCGCCCCGCGCAGGGCCGGCAGACGGCTCATCCGCTCTTCCCGTACAGCATGGAAGGGCCCCCGGTCGGTCAGTCGGTCGGTCATTCAGTCGGTACGTGGCATCGGCGCGGGTGCGCGCCGAGCCGCGGTCCCTCCCGAAGACGGGCCGGGGCAGCGCGAAGTTGAGCGCCACCTCAGTGACGCCGATCTCGTCCGCGCGGTTGGGGGGCCTCAGACCCCGTCGAGGGCCGCCGTCTCCGGCTCCGCGTCCGACTCCGGCGCTTCCTCGTCCTCCACGGTCCTCTCCGGCTCCCGCTCCGGGAGTTCGGCGGCCAGCGCCGCCGCGGCCTGCACAAGCGGCAGGGCCAGCAGCGCGCCGCTGCCCTCACCGACCGTCACCCCGTGGTCCAGCAGCGGGATCAGCGCCATCCGGTCCAGCGCCTTCGTCTGCGCGGGCTCCCCGCTGACCTGGCCGGCCAGCCACCAGTCCGGCGCCCGGAACGCCGCCCGCTGCGCCACCAGCGCACAGGCCGCCGAGACGACCCCGTCCAGAACGACCGGCATCCGGCGCACCGCGCTCTGCAACAGGAAGCCCGTCATCGCCGCCAGGTCCGCCCCGCCCGACGTGGCCAGCAGCTCCACCTGGTCGCCCAGCACCGGCCGGGCCCGGCGCAACGCGTCCCTGATCGCCGCGCACTTGCGCATCCACGCCAGGTCGTCGATGCCCGCACCGCCGCGCCCGGTCACCACGGAGGCGTCCGTTCCGCAGAGCGCGGCGACCAGGGTGGCGGCGGCCGTCGTCCCGCCCACGCTGAGGTCGCCGAGCACCACCAGATCGGTGCCGGAGTCCGCCTCCTCGTCCGCGATGGCCATGCCCAGGCGGATCGCCCGCTCGGCCTCCTCGGCGCTCATCGCGTCCTCGACGTCGATCCGCCCCGAACCCCGGCGCACCCGGTGCCGCGCCACGGACTCGGGCAGCAGCTCCGGATCGCAGTCCAGCGAGACGTCCACGATCCGCGTCGGCACCGAGAACCGCCGGGCCAGCACCGCGACCGGGCTCGACCCGTCCAGGACGGCCCGCACGAGTTCGTAGGCGCTGCCCGCCGGCCGGCCCGAGACGCCCAGCTCCGCCACCCCGTGGTCCCCGGCGAAGAGCACCAGACGCGGCTGCTCGACGGCCCTGACCGGCACGGACTGCTGCGCGGCGCTGAGCCACTCGCCCAGCTCGTCGAGGCGCCCGAGCGCCCCCGGGGGGACGGTCAGCCGCTCGCGCCGCTCCTCGGCATCGCGCCGCACACCCCCGTCGGGGCGTTGGATCAGGTCGGAGAAGTCGTCCAGGTTCACGGAGTTCTGCCTCGCGGGTTCGTCACGTCGGGTCCGGTCCGGGAACCCGCCGGCGGGCCCCTGCCCGGAACAGTACCGGTCGGCCCACCCCCGAGGACCGTGCCCCGGAGCAGGGGCACCGGCGAGGAAACGAGGCCGGGCCCTACCCCCGCAGCACCAGCACCTGACCCGCCACCACCAGCAGCACCTGCTCGCACTCGGCGGCCACCGCCGCGTTCAGCCGCCCCAGCTCGTCCCGGAACCGTCGCCCCGCCGCCGTCGCCGGGACCACCCCCGACCCCACCTCGTTGGTCACCAGCACCACCGGCCGCCGGGTTCCGCGCACCGCGGCGACCAGCTCCGCGACCCGCTCCCGCAACGCCGCCTCGCCGCCGCCGTGCCACCGTTCGTCCTCCCAGGCGCCCACCCGGTCCATCGCGTCGGTCAGCCACAGCGACAGACAGTCGATCAGCAGCGGGGGCCCGTCCGCCCCCAGCAGTTCCGCCACCTCGCAGGTCTCCTCGGTCCGCCAGGCGCCCGGCCTGCGCTCCCGGTGCAGTCCGACCCGGGCCGCCCACTCCGGATCCCCGTCGCGGCGGCCGCCGGTCGCCACGTACACCACCTCCGGGAACGTCTCCAGGCGCTGCTCCGCCTCCAGCGACTTCCCCGACCGCGCGCCCCCCGTCACCAGCACCCGGCGCGGCACGTCCGGCACCGCGTGGTACTCGCCCACCACCAGCGTCGTCCCGTCCGGCACCGCCCGCGCACCGGCCGCCGCCAGCCGCCGGTCCAGCGCCGGGCCCGGCGGGGCGTCGTGGTCCAGGTGGACCGCGATCACCTCGGTGGTCGGCCCGACCGCGCCCACCGACCGCAGCCGGGCCACCGCGTCGGGGCGCGCGATCACATCGCAGACGACCATCTCGTACGGCCGCTCCACCTGTTCGGGCAGCCCGGAGGGGGCGGCCCCCGGCGGCAGGTACAGCAGCCGCTCGCCCTCCGGGGCGGTCACCTCGTACCCGGTCCCCGGGGCGTCCATCGCCACCGCCCGCACCCGGTGCCCGCTGATCAGCGTCAGAACCTGACCGTCCGGCACCCGCCCGGCCGGCGGCAGCAGGGCGGGCAGTTCGACGGCGGGCCCGTCGTGCGGGTGGGTCAGCAGGACCTGGCGGACCGCGCCCAGCGAACGCCCCGCACGGGCGGCCGCGAACATCGCTCCGGGGGTGAGGTCCAGCAGCAGTGCGTCGTCGACCAGCAGCGCCGTCGCGGCCCGCGTCCACGGGCCGCGGGACCAGGCGCAGACCGCGCAGGGGCAGGAGGGGCGCGGCAGCCCGTCGGGGGCTCCGGTGCCGAGCAGTGTCAGTTCCACACCTTGATCCTCCCGCGTCCCCCGGTCAGGTGCGCGCCCGGCTAGGCTGCGGAGCAGCAACGCGACCCGGGAGGCTGGCATGGCGTGGACGTGGCGGTTCGAGAAGTCCGACGGTACGGAGACGGAGCCGGCGCTGCAGCCGGAGGAGTTCACCACCCAGGGCGACGCGGAGTCCTGGATCGGTGAGTTCTGGAAAGAGCTCCTGGAGGGCGGCGCCGCACAGGTGACGCTCTTCGAGGACACCACCAAGATCTACGGCCCGATGAGCCTCCAGGCCGACGGCGCCTGAGGCTCGGCCGACGCGGAAGGGCGGTACGGGAAGCCCCGTACCGCCCTTTCCCGTTCCCGGCTCCGGGGGATCAGATCTCTCCGAGGGTGACCTCCGCCGTTCGGCTGTCGCCGTCGCGCGTGTACGTCACGGTCACCTTCTGGCCCGGCTCGTCGCCCGCCAGCGCCTCGGAGAGCGAGGTGATCGTGGTGACCGCGGTGTCCCCGATCTTCGTGATGGTGTCCCCGGGCCTCAGCCCCGCGTCGGCCGCCGCCCCGCCCCGATCCACACTGACCAGCGCCACCCCGGCGGGGCGGTAGTCGTCGTCGACGACCGTGCGGCCGGTGATGTTCAGCGCGGCCCGGCCCGAGTCGGTGACCTTGCCGTCCTTGATGATCTGGTCGGCGACCGTCTTCACCATCGAGACGGGGATCGCGAAGCCGATGCCCGGCGCCGCACTGTCGCCCATCTGCGGGTCGGTCGCCGCGAGGGTCGGAATGCCGATCACCTGGCTGTCGAGGTTGACCAGCGCCCCGCCGCTGTTGCCCGGGTTGATCGCCGCGGACGTCTGCACCATGTTGGCGATCGTCGCGCCCGTGCCACCGCCCGCCCGGCTCTCGCTCACGGTCCGGCCCAGCGCGGAGACGATGCCCTGGGTGACGCTGCTGGACAGGCCCAGCGGCGAGCCCATCGCCATCACGATCTGCCCGACCTCGACCTTCTCCGCGTCGCCGAACTTCGCGGCTCTCAGCCCGTCCGGCACCTCGTCGAGCTTGATCACGGCCAGGTCCTGCTCCGGGTAGGAGGAGACCAGCGAGGCGTCCAGCACCGCCTCCCCGGTGGCGACGCTGACCTTGAACGTCTTCTCGTCGCCGACCACATGGGCGTTGGTGACGATGTGCCCCTTGCCGTCGTAGACGATCCCGGACCCGAGGCCCTCGGAGGCGTCGATCTGCACCACCGACGGCAGGACGTCGTTGATGACGGCCTGGTAGGCGTTCTCCAGATCGTCGGGGGCGCGCTTCACCGCACCCTGCGCCGTGCCCGACGCGCTGGCTTCGGGAGCCGGGGCCGCCGGACTCGTACCGGAGCAGCCGCCGACCAGGGCGATGGCGCAGACGGCCGCGGACAGGGGAAGCAGCAGCCTGCGCGCATGGCTGCGGGAGGGGGAGGCGTCCATACCGGGAGTCTGGTGCGCGGCCCGTTCGGATGACCGTACTGATGGGCCGAACGGGCCCCCGCGAGCGGCGGTGTCAGCCGCGTACGCCACACCGGGCGGTGGTGATGACAGCCGCACACGCCACACCGGGCGCGGTCAGCCGCCTACGCCGTACCCGGTGCGGGTCAGCCGCGCACGCCGCACAGGTGCAGCAGCGCCGCCACGCCCCGGTACGGGTCGGTCCGGCCGGCCCGGTCCTCCAGGGTCACCACCCGCTCCAGCTCCTCGGCCGGCAGCTCCACGTCGTTGCCGACGTTGTCCGTGAAGACCCGCACCCCGTACCAGGCGTGCAGCGGCGCGGCGATCCCGGCGAGTGTGGCCCGCAGGGCGTCGAGCCGGTCGGCGCGCACGGTGAGGCCGAGGCGGTTGGTGTACGTGGCGGTGTCGAAGGCGGTCAGGGCCGCGCTGAAGTCACCGGCGAGCCCCGGGCGCATCGCGAGCGCGTCCGCGTTCCGTACGAGCAGGGAGAGCAGACCGCCGGGCGCCAGCATCCGGGCGAGCCCGGCCAGCATCGGGTCCGGCTCCTCGACGTACATCAGGACGCCGTGGCACAGCACCACGTCGAAGCTGCCGGGCAGGAAGTGCACGCCGGTCTCCCGGCCGTCGCCCTCGATGAGCCTGACCCGCTCCCGGATGCCCTCCGGCTCGGTCGCCAGGGCCGCCCGGGCCGAGGCCAGCATCTCGGCGTCCGACTCCAGGCCGGTCACCGAGTGACCGGCCCGGGCGAGCCGCAGCGCCTGGGTGCCCTGGCCCATGCCGACGTCCAGGACGCGCAGCCGCCGGCCCACCGGGAACCGCCCGGCTATCTGCTCGTCGAGCTGCCGGGCGACGAGCTCCTGGCGGACCGTGTCGCGTACGCCGCCGAGACCCGCCAACCACGCCGAGGAGACCCCGGTGAAGCCGGAGGCCTCCGGGCTCAGGGCCGCTCTCCGCGCTTGACCTGCGGCTTCGGCAGCCGCAGTCGGCGCATCTGGAGGGTGCGCATCAGGCCGTACGCCACGGCTCCGCGCTTCGGCGTGTCCGGGAAGCGCTCGCGCAGCTGCTTCTTCAGGCGCATCGACAGACCGATCGAGTCGATCACGATCAGAATGATCACGCCGAGCCAGAGCAGCAGCGAGATGCTCTGGATGTTCTGCACCTGGATCACGCTGAGGATCAGGATGATCACGGCGAGCGGCAGGAACCACTCGGCGATGCAGAAGCGCGAGTCCACGTAGTCACGGACGAAGCGCCTCACCGGCCCCTTGTCGCGGACCGGGAGATAGCGCTCGTCGCCCGACGCGAGCGCTTCGCGCTGCTTGGCCAGGTCGACGCGGCGAGCCTCGCGCTGGCGCTTCATGGCGGCCTTGCGGTCGGTCGGCGCACTGGACGCGGCGCGACGCCGCTGCGTCTGCGCCTCGCTGCGCTTGGGCGTGGGGCGACCCTTGGGAGCCTGCGGGTCGCGGGGCTGGGAGAGGTCCACCGTCACCTTGTCGGTGAGGGCCTTCTCTGTCTTGGCGCGGCTACGGAACACAAAACCCAAGGGTACGGGGTCGGCGCGCGTGCCCGGCGACCGGGCGGGAACGATCCGGCAACGGCCGGCGTCCTCAGCAGTGCCCCGACGGGCCGAAACGGGCGTTTACCGCTTGTTCCGGCGTCTGTCACCGTACGTCCCCGGGCCTCACCTACACCCTGGGCGGGAGCGTTCACCGGACGCAGTCGTCCTTGGGGAGGAGCACATCGAGGTCCGAACAGTGCGGTAATAGAGACAGGGCCCGTACTGTGGGTTCTATCGGGAGTGCTGGAGCTCAGTCCGTCAGAAGGGGGCGCGCGAAGCCCATGAGCGGTGTCATGAAGCGTATGGGGATGCTTTTCCGCGCGAAGGCAAACAAGGCCCTTGACCGGGCCGAGGATCCGCGCGAGACCCTCGACTACTCGTACCAGAAGCAGCTGGAGCTGCTTCAGAAGGTGCGTCGCGGCGTCGCCGACGTGGCGACGTCCCGCAAGCGCCTGGAGCTGCAGCTGAACCAGCTGCAGGGCCAGTCGTCCAAGCTGGAGGACCAGGGCCGCAAGGCGCTGGCGCTGGGCCGCGAGGACCTGGCGCGCGAGGCGCTCTCACGGCGCGCCGCCCTCCAGCAGCAGGTCACCGACCTGGAGACGCAGCACACCACGCTGCAGGGCGAGGAGGAGAAGCTCACCCTCGCTGCCCAGCGCCTCCAGGCCAAGGTCGACGCCTTCCGCACGAAGAAGGAGACCATCAAGGCCACCTACACGGCGGCGCAGGCGCAGACCCGGATCGGCGAGGCCTTCTCCGGCATCTCCGAGGAGATGGGCGACGTCGGCCTGGCGATCCAGCGGGCCGAGGACAAGACGCAGCAGCTCCAGGCGCGGGCCGGCGCCATCGACGAGCTGCTCGCCTCCGGCGCCCTGGACGACCCGACCGGCACGGCGAAGGACGACATCGCCGCCGAGCTGGACCGGATCTCCGGCGGCAGCGACGTGGAGCTGGAGCTGCAGCGGATGAAGGCCGAGCTGGCCGGCGGCTCCTCGTCCTCGCAGCAGGCCATCGAGGGCGGCGCCCAGGACGGTTCCCAGCAGTCGCAGCAGTCGTCCCCGCACAAGTTCGACAAGCAGTAAGGGCAGCGTCATGATCGTACGGATCATGGGGGAGGGCCAGGTCAAGCTGGCCGACAGTCACTTCGTCGAACTGAACGAGCTCGACGACGTCCTGCTCAAGGAGATGGAGCGCGGCGACGGCCCCGGCTTTCGCACCACGCTCCACGCACTTCTGGACAAGGTGCGCGAGCTCGGCACTCCGCTGCCGGACGACTCCCTGGAGCCGTCCGAGCTGATCCTGCCGGCGCCCGACGCCACCCTCGAAGACGTCACCGCCATGCTCAGCGACGGCGGTCTCATCCCCAACTGAATCCACGGGCCGGCCCCCGGCGGGCCCGTGGACCGGCCGCGTACCGTTGCTGGACGTGACCACCCTCTCGTCCGGCTTCGCGCGCGCCCGCCGCTGGCTCCGGGCCCATCCCCTCGCCTTCGACGCGACCCTGGCGTTCGGCACTCTCGTCGCGATGATCTGCGGTTCGTTCACCGACCCGGGCGACGGCCACGGGCCCCCCGCCTTCGGGGCCCGTACCCCCGAGCTGTTCAGCGTGTTCCTGATGGCGCTCTCCGCCGCGGCCCTCGTCCTGCGCCGCCGCCGCCCGATGCAGGTCCTCGCCGTCACCGCGGCGCTCGCGGCCGTCGAGTACGTCCTGATGGACCCGCCCGCCCCGGTGGTCATGAGCACCGTCATCGCCCTCTACACCGTCGCCTCGCGCACCGACCGCCCCACCACCTGGCGGGTCGGGCTGCTCACCATGGGCGGGCTCACCGCGGCCGCGATGGTCTTCGGCTCGACCCCCTGGTACAGCCAGGAGAACTTCGGCGTCTTCGCCTGGACCGGTCTTGCCGGGGCCGCCGGGGACGCCGTACGCAGCAGGCGCGCGTTCGTCGACGCCATCCGGGAGCGCGCGGAGCGGGCCGAGCGGACCCGCGAGGAGGAGGCCCGCCGCCGGGTCGCCGAGGAGCGGCTGCGGATCGCCCGGGACCTCCACGACGTCGTCGCCCACCACATCGCCCTGGTCAACGTGCAGGCCGGGGTCGCCGCCCACGTCATGGACAAGCGCCCCGACCAGGCCAAGGAGGCGCTCGCCCACGTCCGCGACGCCAGCAGGTCCGCGCTCAACGAACTCCGGGTCACCGTCGGCCTCCTGCGCCAGCAGGGCGACCCCGAGGCGCCCACCGAACCGGCCCCCGGCCTCGCCGTCCTCGGCGAACTGGTCGCCACCTTCCGCAACGCCGGGCTCCCCGTCGAGGTGGCCTGCGCCGAGGGCGGGGAACGGCTGCCCGCGGCCGTCGACCTGGCCGCCTACCGGGTCATCCAGGAGGCCCTGACCAACGTCCGCAAGCACGCGGGTGCCGGGGCCAGGGCCGAGGTGAGCGTCGTCCGGGTGGGCGCCACCGTCGAGGTCACCGTGCTCGACAACGGCCGGGGGAGCGCCGGCCGGCTCCCCGGCGCAGGGCAGGGCGGCGGCGCAGGACCGGGCGCCGACGACGACGGCCTGGACAGCGGCGGCCACGGACTGATCGGCATGCGGGAACGCGTCACCGCCCTCGGCGGGGCCCTCACCGCGGGACCTCGGTACGGCGGCGGGTTCCGGGTCCATGCGATCCTTCCGGTCGAGGCCCGCACGGGTGAACCGGACCGGCCGGGCACAGCGGGCGGGACGGGGCTCTGCCGATGACCCAGCCGACTCCGGCCACGACGCCCGACGTACGGGAGGCACCGATCAGGGTGCTGCTCGCCGACGACCAGGCGCTGCTGCGCAGCGCGTTCCGGGTGCTGGTGGACTCCGAGCCGGACATGGAGGTGGTCGGCGAGGCCGCCGACGGGGCCCAGGCCGTCGAGCTGGCCCGCGCCACGGGTGCCGACGTGGTGCTCATGGACATCCGGATGCCGGGCACCGACGGGCTCGCCGCCACTCGCATGATCAGCGCCGACCCGGAGCTGTCCGCGGTGCGCGTGGTCATGCTCACCACCTTCGAGGTCGACGAGTACGTGGTCCAGTCGCTGCGTGCCGGAGCCTCCGGCTTCCTCGGCAAGGGCGCGGAGCCGGACGAACTCCTCAACGCCATCCGCATCGCCGCGGCCGGCGAGGCGCTGCTCTCCCCGGCGGCGACCAAGGGGCTCATCGCCACGTTCCTGGCCCAGGGCGGCAGTTCGGGGGAGGGGCCGGAGAGCGCGGAGTACGGGGAGCGGCTGGCGGCGCTCACCGGCCGCGAGCGCGAGGTGCTGGTGCAGGTCGCGGGCGGCCACTCCAACGACCGGATTGCCGAGCGGCTGGAGGTCAGCCCGCTCACCGTCAAGACCCATGTGAACCGGGCGATGGCGAAACTGGGCGCCCGGGACCGGGCCCAATTGGTGGTAATCGCCTACGAATCGGGCCTGGTGCGTCCCCGCGCGGAGTGACCGGGTGGCGGTACGGCGTACTTCGGCGTACTCCACCTGCGGTATGCGCGGCATAAGAAAGCAGCCCGGGGGGCGACGTTTCGGCGACGCGCGGCGGAGATCGTAGGACTGGGCTGGAGGTGTCCCGCTTTTTCCCTCCCCGCCCCTCTGCCGCGTACGCCACAGAAGAGAGACCCACCCATGTCCTGGCTGTCCAGATTCAGCCTCGCGCAACGGGCCCTGATCGGGCTGATCTCGATTGTCGCGCTGGTCTTCGGCGCGATAGCGATCCCGCAGCTCAAGCAGCAGCTGCTGCCGACCATCGAACTGCCGATGGTCTCGGTGCTGGCGCCCTACCAGGGTGCGTCTCCCGATGTGGTCGAGAAGCAGGTCGTCGAGCCGCTGGAGAACTCCCTCAAGGCCGTCGACGGCGTCGAGTCGATCACCTCCACCGCCAGCGAGGGCAACGCCCTCATCATGGCGACCTTCGACTTCGGCGACGAGGGCACCAAGCAGCTCGTCGCGGACATCCAGCAGGCGGTGAACCGGGCCCGCGCCCAGCTGCCCGAGGACGTCGACCCGCAGGTGGTCGCCGGTTCGACGGACGACATCCCGACCGTGGTCCTCGCCGTCACCTCCGACGAGGACCAGCAGGTCCTGGCCGACCAGCTCGACCGCACGGTCGTCCCGGCCCTCCAGGACATCGAAGGCGTCGGCCAGGTCACCGTGGACGGCGTGCGGGACCTCCAGGTCTCCGTCGTCCCCGACGACAGGAAGCTCGCCGCGGCCGGTCTGAACGCGGGCACGCTCGCCCAGGCCCTCCAGTCGGGCGGCGCCACCGTGCCGGCCGGTTCCTTCTCCGAGTCCGGCAAGAGCCGCACCATCCAGGTCGGCGGCTCCTACACCTCCCTGAAGCAGATCGAGGACCTCCAGGTCGTCGCCAAGGACCCGGCGGGCGGCACGGACGAGCCGGGCAAGGCGGTGCGCCTCGGTGACGTGGCCGAGGTGAAGCAGGAGCCGTCCACCGCGGTCTCCATCACCCGCACCAACGGCAAGCCGAGCCTCGCCGTGATGGCGACGATGGACAAGGACGGCAGCGCCGTCGCCATCTCCGACGCCGTCAAGGACAAGCTGCCCGACCTCCGCAAGGACCTCGGCGGCGGCGCCGAGCTGACCGTCGTCTCCGACCAGGGCCCCGCCGTCTCCAAGTCGATCTCGGGCCTGACCACGGAGGGCGCGCTCGGCCTGGTCTTCGCGGTCGTCGTGATCCTGGTCTTCCTCGCCTCGATCCGCTCGACGCTGGTCACCGCGGTCTCCATCCCGCTCTCGATCGTCCTCGCGCTGATCGTGCTCTGGACCCGCGACCTGTCGCTCAACATGCTCACGCTCGGTGCGCTCACCATCGCCATCGGCCGGGTCGTCGACGACTCGATCGTGGTCCTGGAGAACATCAAGCGTCACCTCGGCTACGGCGAGGAGCGCCACGCGGCGATCATCACCGCGGTCAAGGAGGTCGCCGGAGCGGTCACCTCCGCGACCCTCACCACCGTCGCGGTCTTCCTGCCCATCGGTCTGGTCGGCGGCATGGTCGGCCAGCTCTTCGGCTCGTTCTCGCTGACCATCACGGCGGCGCTGCTGGCCTCCCTGCTGGTCTCGCTCACCGTGGTGCCGGTGCTGTCGTACTGGTTCCTGCGCGCGCCCAAGGGCACCCCCGAGGACGCGGCGGAGGCCCGGCGCCTGGCCGAGGAGAAGGAGGAGGCCAGCAGGCTCCAGCGGATCTACGTCCCGGTCCTGCGCTTCGCGACCCGCCGCCGGATCACCAGCCTCGTCATCGCCGTCGCCGTGCTGCTGGGCACCTTCGGCATGGTCCCGCTGCTGAAGACGAACTTCTTCGACGCCGGCGAGCAGGAGGTCCTGACCGTCAAGCAGGAACTCGCCCCCGGCACCAGCCTGGAAGCCGCCGACGAGGCCGCCCGCAAGGTCGAGAAGGTCCTGACCGACGACAAGGGCGTCAAGGACTACCAGGTCACCGTCGGCTCCTCCGGCTTCATGGCCGCCTTCGGCGGCGGCACAGGATCCAACCAGGCCTCCTACCAGGTCACCCTGAAGGACGCCGCGGACTACGAGGACGCCCAGGACCGCATCGACGAGGCCTTCGGCAAGCTCGACGGCATCGGCGACACCACCATCGCCGCGGGCGACGGCTTCGGCTCCCAGGACCTGAGCGTCGTGGTCAAGGCCGCCGACGGTGACGTCCTGAAGAAGGCGGCCGAGGCCGTCCGCACCGAGGTCGCCACCATCGAGGACGTCACCGACGTCCAGAGCGACCTGGCGCAGAGCGTCCCGCGCATCTCCGTCACCGCCAACGACAAGGCGGCCGCCGCCGGATTCGACTCCGCCGCCCTGGGCGGGATCGTCGCCGGAGCCGTACGCGGTACGCCCGCCGGTTCCGCGACGCTGGACGACACCGAGCGCGACGTCGTCATCCGGTCCTCGAAGCCGGCCGCCACCATGGCCGAGCTGAAGGCCCTGCCGCTCGGCCCGGTCAAGCTCGGCGACATCGCCGACGTGAAGGTCGTCCCCGGCCCGGTCTCGATGACCCGGATCGACGGACAGCGCTCGGCGACGATCACCGCCAAGCCCGTCGGAGACAACACCGGCGCGGTCAGCACCGACCTGGCCACGAAGATCGACGCCCTGGACCTCCCCGAAGGCGCCACCGCCACCATCGGCGGCGTCACCGAGGACCAGAACGAGGCCTTCGCCCAGCTCGGCCTGGCCATGCTGGCGGCCATCGCGATCGTCTTCATGCTGCTGGTGGCCACGTTCCGGTCGCTCGTCCAGCCGCTGATCCTGCTGGTCTCCGTGCCGTTCGCGGCGACCGGAGCGCTGGCCCTGCTGCTCATCACGGGCACTCCGCTGGGCGTCCCCGCGATGATCGGCATGCTGATGCTCATCGGCATCGTGGTCACCAACGCGATCGTGCTGATCGACCTGATCAACCAGTACCGGGCCCAGGGGCTCGGGATCATGGAGGCGGTCATCGAGGGCGGCCGCCACCGCTTCCGCCCGATCATCATGACGGCGCTCGCGACCATCTTCGCCCTGCTCCCGATGGCGCTCGGCGTCACCGGCGAGGGCGGCTTCATCTCGCAGCCGTTGGGTGTCGTGGTGATCGGCGGTCTGATCAGCTCCACGCTGCTGACCCTGCTGCTCGTGCCGACGCTGTACGCGATGGTCGAGCTGCGCAAGGAGCGCCGCGCCAAGAAGAAGGCCGCCAAGCGCGCGGCCAAGGCGGGCGTCCCGGACCAGCCGAAGCCGGAGGAGGCCCGCGAGGCCGAGCCCGCGCAGGCCTGACCCGACGGACGGAAGGGGGCGGGGCCCCCCCCCCCCCCGGGGGCCGCCCCCACCCCCCACCCCCGCCCGCCAAACACCCCCCCCCCCCCCCCCCCCCAAACCCG